>NZ_JBHUMY010000011.1:98236-169315 GCF_042685365.1 Paenibacillus thailandensis
CTTCCGTGGTACCACCCAACTTCGCCGACATCTTGCGATGTACAGCCTCCGCAGGTAAAAACGTGTGCGCACTGCCGTCTTTACCTTCAGCACAATAACGCGTGCCTTGCGATTCTCCCTAATACGCGGGCAAGCCGCTTTTCAGGAGAACAGCTCCGAGGTGAGCTCGTAGAAAAGGGGTAATGGCGCCGGTCTCAGCAAATCCGTACGCTCTCTGAACAAAAGAGCCCTTAACACTTCGTCCTCATCATAGCCGATTGTCTATGGGTTAATTTTTTCTTATTATATCCCTTACCATGACCCGCGTCAATAACTAACATTGAAGGTTCGTTCCCGAAATTCCGTTCTTAACGGGCTTGCGTTTTGTTCACCCAATAAGCCGCCCTCGCGGAACCCCGGTAGAGGTTTTTCTCATACGTTATTGTAGCCACTCCTCCTGCATTTATGCAGGTTATCCTTATATCGGGCGGCAGCCCGCGAAAGGAAGCTGCAGCATGATCCGGTTACGGAACGCCAGAGTCGATGACGCCGTATTGTGTGACCTTATCCGCAAGGAGCTCATTCCGCATTCGCACACCGTCCATTGGAATGACGCCCCGACCATTCGCGAGCTGCCCAAACGGTTTCGCCGGGGCGTCACCTTCGTGGCCGCCGCCGGCAAAACCGCTCCTCCCCTTGGTTTTATTCATCTGATCGCGGCGGGCGAATGGCTATACGTGGATATGCTTGCGGTCCATCCCGCTAACCGCGAACGGGGACTGGGGCGGCAGCTTCTGTCCGCTTGCGAGGCCTACGGACGGGAGCGCGGCTGTACGGCGGCCTTCCTGTTCGTTGACGAGTCCAATCCGGGAGCCCGCCGCTTTTACGAGAGGCTTGGCTACTCGGCGGCCGGCTTTTCGCCTGTGACCCGATGCTATGAAATGGTGAAGCGCCTTGTCTGACCGGGCGTATACCCGTTCGCTTTCATCCCGCCGGACGGTACCCTGTACTCTTAATAGTAGTACCCGCCGCCATAGCCGCCGTAATTTTTGTATCCGTTATATCCGTTTTTATAGTATCCGGGTTTCGGTTTTCCATAACCGCCATAGCCGCCGTATCCGCCGCAGCCTCCTCCGCAGCCGCAGCCGCCGAAGCCCCAGAACGGAAGCGTGCCGATCGCGAGCAAATCAAACAATAATAAAGGGAGGATGAATCCTCTCGTATGAACCGTCTTTCCCCTGTCCTTGCGAAGAGGCTCTAGCACCAGCTTGTCGCCCCGCAGCCCGACGAGCCTTCCGGTAGCGACAGAGTTGTCTCTGCGAACCGCGTAGATATCTTTGCCGACGAGCCTAAGCGCTTGCTCTCTCGTAACATGTTGCATAGAAATCCCTCCTTTTCCCGTTATTCTTTATCGTATTCTTTTCTATCAATATCCGATTGTTTGTTTGTCCCGTTGCCCAAGAAATAAGAGATTACGGTTGAAATAATAGATTTGCGGCACAAGCACGGATAATTTAGGATAAGGAACAAAAAAATAGTTTTACTTGCGGGTTGAAACTTTATTCCGCTTTACGCGTAACTAGATGTATCAGTTCACTATTTTAACCGGGAGGATTAACGATATGTCCATTTTTAAAAGATTGCGCGACCTTACCCTTTCCAACGTGTACGCATTGATCGAAAAAGCCGAGGATCCGGTAAAACTGACCGACCAATATATTCGCGACATGCAAGAGGATCTGGAGGATGCGGAGAAAGCGGTAGCGGCGCAAATCGCCCTGGAGAAAAAATTCAAGCAATTGTACGAAGAGCAAGCCCAGCTTGTTGAAAAACGGACGGAGCAAGCGCATATCGCGGCCCAGGCGCAAAACGTCGATTTGGCGCGCAGAGCGCTTGAAGAGAAAAAAGCGGCCGAAGCGAAAGCGGCCGAATATAAAGCAAGCTACGACCAGAACAAAGCGCTGGCCGACAATCTCCGCGCCAAGCTGGATGAAATGCGCAAGCAGCTGGCCGAAATGAAAAACAAGCGCGAAACGCTTGTCGCCCGTTACAATGCGGCCAAAGCGCAAGAGCAAATCAACAAGTCGATCTCCGGCTTCAATTCGGACGGAGCGGCGGCCGGCCTGAAGCGCATGGAGGAGAAAATGATGCAAATGGAAGCGCGCGCCGAAGCGAGCAACGAGCTTCTGGCATCCAAGGGCAAATCGCTGGACGAAGAGTTCGCGAACCTGAACAAGGATAAAGCGATCGAAGACGAGCTTGCCTCGCTTATGAAGCAATACGAACAGAAATAAAGCGATGCCTGTCCAACTTCCCGCCGGCGAGCAGAGATCTGCCGATCTTGCGCCGGCGGTTTTTGCGATTGGGGGCTCGCAAAACTGAGCGTATGCTTCCGATGCGAGTTTTGCTCGACGTATAATCCAAGTAGCAAGGCTCGCAAAACTTTTAGGAGGATTCATCAATGGATTGGATAGCCATACTGCGCATTCCCGTATGGACGGCGCTGGGCGCGGTTCTGCTGCTGGCGCTTATGCTGCTCGACTCCCTCACGACCAAATACCGGGACTTTCAAGAAATTCGGGAAGGCAATACGGCGGTCACCGCGCGGTTCGTCTTGAAGCTGATCGCCCAAGCGTATATTCTGGGGCAGTCCATCGCCAAGTCCGGCGACCTGTGGGAAGCGCTCGTTATTTCCGTTGTTTCTTTTGTCGTTCTGTTTATTGTCGAGTGGCTGTTCCGGATCGGACTGGCGGCGGCGGGAGGCATTAAGCTGGAGGAAGGCATTCACGAAGGCAAAGTCAATTACGCCTTGTTCGCCGGCTCGCTCCATCTGGCGGGAGCGCTTATTATCGGGGCCGTATAAACCGGCCGAGAGCTGAAGAAGGAGATCGTACCGATGAGTTTATTCAAACGAATTAAAAATATAATCGCGAAGCCCGAGCCCCTCCGGCCAGAAAAAAGCGTCCTGTCGCTGACGGCCGGAGACGTTTGCGAAGTATCCCTTGTCACTTTCCAAGTTACCGGCCGAACGCAAAACAGAAGCCGCAACGCGGTCCTTCTGACGCTGCAGGACGGCACGGACGTGAGATACCTCGCGATCGAGGAACGCGAGCGTACCGTGTACGAGCTGTTCGAATCGATCGACGGCCGATTGGATACGTTCAACGAAGTGCCGACAACGTTGGAGCTTGACGGACGGATGTACCATCTGGAAGAGCAATATTCCGGATTTATTTTGTGCACGGGCCGCACTCCGTTCAAGCAAGGCGGGGAACAGCACGTCTGGGAATTCAAGTCCGACGACATGAAGCTGCTCCGGATCGAATGGCAAGACGGCCGATTCATGTTATATGCCGGCGAAGAGGTGCTCCCCGCCGACGTTCGGGTGCTGCGCGGGACGTAAGCTTTAAGGAGAGTCCCGCAGGAGGTGACGAACATGAACAAATGGTGGCTCCACGGCGTTAAAATTATTGTCGTTCTCAGCTTTATCGTGCCTTTGCTCGTTGCTTGCGGCGTTTCGAGCTCCGTCAAAGAGCAGTATCCGCTGGAAGCCGTCAACGGCTCGGGCAGCCAGACATCGTACGTATACCGGGCGGCCGGCGAGACGGTGCCCGAGGTGGCCGCCCGGCTGGCCGCGCAAAGACAGCCCGAACAGCAGTCCCCGGCAAGCAGCGAGCGGATGTTTCTCGTTTACCCGGACGAGATCGTTCACGTCCAGCAAGCGCCGGACAATCCGGACGATACGCTGATCGAAATCGATTCGAAGGAATACGTGCAGCAAAATTACAGCATGTCGTTCCTAGAAGGCTACCTGCTCGCTTCCCTTCTCGACGAACTGTTCGATTACGGCAAATACGGCAAAGGCAGCTACCGCGGATATTCGACGCAGGATGTTTATAAACCGCAGCAGACCTACCGGACGCCGACGGAAGCGGACAAGAAAACGGCGCCGCCCGTAACCGTCGACAGAACCGGGATGATCTTCAAGCGTTCCAAAACGGCCGATTCATCCGCCGCAACCGGGTCAAGCGGAGGTAGCGGAACGGGCCGGTCCTCTTCGACGATCGGCAAAATCATTACGAAGGACAGTCCATCTTCGAGCAGCGGCGATGGCGGCAAATCCGGCAGCCTGTTCAAGAAAAAAAGCTACTCCGCCCCGAAGGTCAAGGCCGGCCGGGGCAAAATAACAAGACGACGGTAAATGATCGCACCGTCGTCTTTTATTTTGCGTGGGGAGCTGCGCCAAACCGCTCCCTCGATATGCCCGGCTCTGGACGTCCCGGGCACAAATAAAAGAGGTTGTCCGGCATGTTAACCGGACAACCTCTCAAAACGCCTTAGGCGTTTACTTTTTCTTTCGCTACGCCGGCCAGCGAGTTGAACGCGTTGATGTCGTTCACGGCCAGGTCAGCCAGCATTTTGCGGTTTACTTCGATGCCGGCCAGCTTCAGGCCATGCATGAATTTGCTGTACGACAGGCCGTTTTGGCGAGCTGCCGCGTTGATACGAACGATCCACAGCTTGCGGAAGTCGCGTTTTACTTGGCGACGGTCGCGGTATGCGTACAACAGCGATTTGTTGACTTGCTCTTTCGCTGTTTTAAACAGACGGTGTTTCGAACCGAAATAACCTTTTGCCAGCTTCAAAATTCTTTTGCGACGACGAGTGCGGACAAAACCGCCTTTAACTCTTGCCATGAGTAGAAACCTCCTGTAATTTTACTTAGTCGTTCAATGCTATTATTTCAGGTTGGAAAGGCCTTGTTTCAAACGGCTTACGTCACCAGGAGCCATCAGCGGCTGACCTGCAAGAACGCGTTTTTGACGGCCGGATTTATGGGAAAGCAGGTGGTTTTTGTACGCTTTGTAGCGTTTTACTTTACCCGTACCAGTAATTTTGAAACGGTCTTTCAGACTGCTGTGTGTTTTCATCTTAGGCATGTCATTTATCCTCCTTAAGGGTTTTAGTTGCTCTTCGGTGCCAGAATCATAATCATCGAGCGTCCTTCAAGCTTCGGAGCCCGCTCTACGACGCACAGATCGGCAACTTCTTGGGAAAGGCGCTCCAGCACGCGCTGGCCGATCGCCGCATGGGCGATTTCGCGGCCGCGGAAGCGGACGGAAGCTTTCACTTTATCGCCTTCGCCAAGGAACTTCACGACGTTGCGATATTTCGTTTGATAGTCGTGCTCGTCAATGTTGGCGCGGAACCAAACTTCCTTGACGTCAACGACCTTTTGATTTTTGCGCGCTTCCTTCTCTTTCTTCTGCTGCTCGTAACGGAATTTTCCATAGTCCATTATCCGACATACGGGCGGTTTGGCCGCAGGAGCGACGTTTACGAGATCCAAATTCAGGTCGATTGCCATTTGAAGAGCTTCGCGAAGCGGTTTGATGCCGATTTGCTCGCCGTCCGCTCCGACCAGGCGCACCTCTCTTGCCCGAATTTCATCGTTGATTTGATGTTCTCTGCTAATTGTTTGCCACCTCCATTTGAAATGCCTGACCTTACTACCGAAAATAAAAAAGATGCGAATCGTTAGACCCGCATCTCATAACCGTACATAAGCGCCGTCATTGCGTTGCCGCAATTCGAACGGATTCGATTATTGTCGCATAACCAGCCGGCAGATCCGGGAGGTGAGAAGCGGGCGCTTCTTCTTGCAGCGTAAGTTGTCATTTGCATTACTCAGTGAATATATCATATTCCAAATTGCCGTGTCAACAGCCTTTTACTTAAAGCTGCTTGCTTTGGACATCCTCCAGACGCAGGACGCGCGTATGCTGGGTATGGCTCCATTGCTTGTTGTTTTGCGTAAAGAAAGCATGGACGGTAACCGGCCACCACGACAGAAGGAATATCGGAAACGTAATCAGCCTTACGTATTGTTTCCACTCCACGCGTTCCAGGAACATCGCCAGCGGAGTTTGCAGCAGCACGTACAGCATGTACGGAACGGAAAGCCATACCGGAAGCAGGCCGTAAACCGACGTCAAATGCGGCTCGCCCGGCAAAATCATGTCACCGTAATAGATGACCGCGATAAAAAAGCCGAACAGAAAATTATAGCCGTTAAAAATATAAAGTGCGGCATCGATTTTCACCATGCTGCGCTCTTTGATGCCCTGCCACAGTACCGGAAGCAGATATTTGCGCGTAACGTCGAAGTGCCCCTGCATCCAGCGAAGGCGCTGCCTTGCCGACGCGCGGAACGTAATCGGCTTCTCGTCGAACACTTTGGCGTCGAAGTTGAATTTCGGGTAAATGCCGCGCTGAATGCAGCGCACCGTAAATTCCAAATCCTCGACCAAGCTGGTAGCGCCCCAGCCCATCTCTTGGAGCAGCTTCGCGTCAAAGCACATGCCCGTCCCGCCAAGGAAGTTGGAAAGCCCCAGGTTGAATCTCGGAAGCTGCCACAGGCGGTTGCAGAACCAGTAGTTGATCGCGTTCGCGGAGCTGACCCACGAGTCGTTCGGGTTTTTCGTGTCCAGGTAACCTTGCACGACTTTGACGCCGTTGCACAGGTCGTTGTTCATGTAATCCAGGAAGTCCGTCGCGACCAGATTGTCCGCGTCGAAAATAACGACCGCGTCGTAGCTTCGCGGCATTTTCCACAGTTCCTTGAGCATCCACTCGACGGCGTAGCCTTTGCCCCGCTGGTTCAGGTTATGCCGTTCGCACGCGAATACGCCCTCGTAGCTGCGCACGATGTCAACGGTACGGTCCGTACAGTTGTCGCAAATAACGAAAATGTCATACAGCTCCCGCGGATATTTCATCTTCAGCAAGTTTTCGATCAACGCGCCGATAACCTGTTCTTCGTTATGCGCCGCGACCAACACGGCAAACGATTTTTGAGGCGCGTGCGTAATGACCTCTTTTTTGCGCCGCCAGCCGAAAAATGACAGCACGAGCTGGTACACGCCAAGCAGTGCAAATGCGATTTGCAAAGCAAGCATGATGGTGTTAAACATTGGTATTGCCCCCTTAAGACCCCTTTTTTTGATTAGCAGCCGATTCTTATGCCAAGCATCGTCCGGCTTTTTCTTTTTCTCTTTTTTTTGGAATCCCCGGCGATTCACCCCTAAATGCGCCGAGACATTAACTGATTCTGCATGCAAACTTTAACTTTGTCAAAATGGAATTACAGGCCGTCTTCCCTTAATCAAGCCGGAAAAGACCGTCCTTGCCCAACGAATATGCGCATTCCCTCCTTTTCCAACGTCTCGTTTCCATTTTCATTCGTTTCCAAGCTTTTTAGCCCTATTGTCCTTTACTCTACGACAAAACTTCCCAAAATGTTTCTTAAAAAATTCTTAATTTGCAATATGTCCGGATGAGGAATATTCGGATCCGGACAATTCGATACAGCTTTCAAACAGCTGGTCGAAGATCGCTTCCCACGTTTGGCGCCTGCTGTAATTAAGTCCCGCCGCCGCCAGCCTTCGGCGCAGCGGCAAATCCCGATACGCAAGCTCGAGCGCGTCCGCAAACGATTCGTCGCTGCCCGCTTCGCACATCAGGCCGGTATGGCCGTGGACGACAATATCGGTTACGCCGCCCTGATCGGCGCAGAGGACGGGCGTTCCGCAAGCCATCGACTCCAATACGACATTTCCGAACGTTTCGGTTGAGGAGGGAAAAAGAAACAGATCCGCCGCGGCGTACCACCGCTGCATATCGTCCGGCTGTACAAGACCGGCGAAATAAGCGGCAATCCCCTCCTGCTCCGCAAGCTCCTTCATGGTCGATGCCGTCGGGCCGTCTCCGGCGAGAACAAGCGCCGTTCGGCTCGGGCAGCGCCGCTGAAACAGGCTGAAAGCCTTAATCGCCACGTCCACCTGCTTCTCTGGGGCCATTCTTCCCGCGTACAGCACGACGAATGTATCCGGGTCCAGCCCGTGCCGCTGCAGCCATGCTTCTCTCTGAACGCGGGGATGATACCGGGACGGATCGATCCCTCTGCGCCATATGGACAGCCGCTTCTCGTCCCAGCCCCGGGCGACGAGTTCTTCTTTGACCGGCCGCGTCGGAACGAGAATCCGGCTGCAATCATGGTGAAACCATTCCAAATACCTCCATAGTAGCTTTTCCATCCATTGCAAATTGTAAAACGGTAAATAACGGTCAAAATTCGTGTGGTACGAAGCAATTAACGGAAGATTAAACTTTTTGGCGGCGTAAAGGCCGCATAATCCGATATTAAACGGGGTCGCGACATGGATAAGCGTAGGCTTAAAAGATTGTATCGCCTTTTTCACGAACAGCGGATTGGGCAAAGCCAAGCGGCATTCGGGATACATAAAGAAGGGCAAGCTTGCGAAACGGGTAACGGAGTGGGGGCCTTGCGCGGTACGATCGTCAGGCTCGGCGGAAGGAGCAAAGACTTTGCAAGCGACGCCGCGGTTTTCGAGATACGAAACCCATCTCTTCAGCGTCCGGGCGACGCCGTTAACCTCCGGCTCGTACGTATCGGTAAAAAGCGCTATCCTCATGCTTTTCCCTCCTATTCGACCGCTTCCGGAAGCCGGGTGCCGCAACTGGCCGGAGACGTCCGAGAGCGGCGATCTAATGTGCTGCTCCCGACAGTTTAAGGCGGGTTTGTTAGCAAGGGATAAAAGACGAATGTAGAAATTGTTAACGGCATTTTTTCTCTTTTTTAACATCCGGAGAACAAAGACGTGTTAATATCGAGGTATAGGGAGTACATGAAGGAGGAATCCGGGTGGAAAAAATGATCGGTTGGCTGCGGACGCAAGAGCTGCAATTGCTCCAATGGGCAAATCGCAGGCCGGTTAACGGCGGTTCGGGCTTGCTGGGCAAATGGCTCAGTACGGTAACCCATATGGGCGGAGCCACCTTCACCCTCGTTACTGCGCTGCTCGCCGCTTTGCTCGCTCCCTCGCCGTGGAACGTAACCGGCTGGAAATGTCTCACGGCCGTTATTATCAGCCATATTCCGGTCGCTATCGTCAAGTGGAAATTCAAGCGGCTCCGGCCTTATCAGGCACTGCCCGACGTTCACACCGGGAGAAAGCTGCTGAAGGATTCTTCGTTTCCTTCGGGCCATACGACCGCGATATTCGCTTGGCTCGTTCCGATCGTACTGATGAACGTTTGGCTGCTGCTCGTTCTTCCGATCGCGATTATCGTAGCGGGTTCGGTAGGCTGGTCGCGCATGTATCTGGGACTGCATTACCCGTCAGACGTTGCCGCCGGTGCCCTGATCGGCACACTCACGGCGATCGCCGTCGAATTCAGCTGGGTTCCGTCAATATAAAACCTGAGCTTCTTGCACCGTCCACCGGACGGCAAGAAGCTCAGGTTTTATCTCATTTTCCGCATAAAAACGGCCGATTCGTCCGAATCGGTCTATTCGTCCGCCGCAACCTCCGTATCCGTATCCGTGTCGGCTTCCGCTTCGGCCGTTCGGGCTGCGGCCCGCTTCTTCTCGTCCCGGTAGCGGGCAAGCGCGGCGGCGCCGATGACGGCTTCGCAGCGGTAAATATTTTGCCCCTTCTCTACAAATTTCGATTCGTATTCCGTAAATACCAAATCCTCGCGTGGTCCGTCCTTATGCAAATTCAGCGAAATGTTCCGAAGCTGCAGCTCGGTTTCGGCAAAGCTGTTCAACGAAAACTCGAATAAAGACTGCGAATCGGTCTTAAAATGAATTTCTCCGTTTTCGTTAAGCAGCTCGATATATTTCTGCAGGAAGCGAGGATGCGTCAGCCTTCTTCTCGCATGCTTGCTCTTCGGCCACGGATCGCTGAAATTCAGAAAAATCCGTTCGATTTCGCCCGGCGCGAACATTTTCTCGATATGCTCGATGTTGGCTCTCAACAAGGCCAAATTCGGCGGAGACTCGACGCCTTTTTCGCTCCAAACGTTCCTCGCTTTTTCGCTCGCGCGGCGGATCAGCTCGTCGTACATATCGACGCCGATGAAATTAATATCCGGATTGCGAGCGCTCATTTCGCTAATAAAACGGCCTTTGCCCATACCGAGCTCCACATAAATAGGGCGGTCGTTTCCAAAAAACTCGCTCCACTTTCCGCGAAGCGGCTCGGCATCGAGCACGACCAGCTCGGGCTGCCGCTCCAAACTTTCTCTAATCCCTTTTCTTCCCCTTAAACGCATTGCGGTTGATCCTCCAATATGATCGTTTCATGTTTGCAAACTAGTCCTTATTGTGCCCAAGTTTCTTGCCGTTGTAAAGACTTGTCGCACCATTCCGTCCGCGCCAGGCGATCGCGATGCAATTTCTTCGGATAACGGGCGTTTAGCGATCGTTTGAGCCCGCTATTGGCGCCGGATTCGGTCAAAACTCCCCTTTTTTCGCTTTATAGGCTGTATCCCCTTTGTTCAGCTCCCCCTATTTTATCGTTCTCTAGACGTTCGACATCATGCCGTATCCGTTTCAAGCAGATCATTTCCGTCCGAGCAACATTGTTCGGATTATATCTATAAATTGAAGTGGCCCGACGGTTTCCGCTGCCCCCGTTGCGGCCATCATCAAGCCTACTCGATCGATACGAGACAACAGCCTTTTGCACTCTCTAGCGGTTCAAATGAGGCAACAATGTTGTTCCCATAAGGACATGCAGCTCCCACTATCGGCCCCATAGTTCTTCTAAATCTAAAGCGTATCGCGAGCAAATAAAAAAGAGACTGCTTAGCGACTAAGCGGTCTCCTTATGTGTAAAAGCGTTTTCCAAATAGATCGGTCGGGTACGACGGTTCGTGCGTTCGAACGGATGGCCGATTTAAACGAGATGCCGATCAAACGAGATGTTGATATGGAATCGGCGCTTCTTCCTTCGAATCGATCGAATATTTGACTTCTATGGCTTCTTGGAGCTTCTTGCGAGCGGAGATTTCAACCGGGTGGTCGTTATGGAACCGGATGCCTGCCAGCGCCATCATTTCTTTAACCGTAAGTTCAAGCGTGACCGTCTCGTCTCCGTGCGGGATTTTTACAGCTGTTGCGCTCATCTTAATCACCTCATCGATTTTTTATAAAGCATTTCCAGTTAATCGACGTTTTATGACGGTAAGTGCAAATAAGCCATGTCAGATTTTTTTATTGATTTGTCGCACTTTTAATTTAACACATCATGTAAGGTTTTTCAAGCCCAAAATTAAATTAGGCCTTGGAAATTTCCAGCGCTGCGATGCGGGAAAGCGCTTCCCTTAACAGAAAGACGGAATGGCATTTCCGCTCGCTTTTCGTTAGAATAGACAGTGCACGATTGATGATTTTTTTTACTTACGGGTCGGAAATAAAAAGGAGATCGTTATGAGCGGAATATCCGTTTCGGCCGAAGAGCCGAAGCTGTGGAACGATAAACGGTTTCATACCTGGAACTGCGAGATGAGAGAGCAATTCGGCGAAAAGGTGTTCAAAGTGACGCTGGACGCCGGTTTTACTTGCCCGAACCGGGATAATACGATTGCAAAAGGCGGATGCACCTTTTGCAGCGCGCGGGGCTCGGGCGATTTTGCCGGAAGCCGGCGGGACGATCTCGTCACGCAGTTCAACAAAATCCGCGACCGCCAGCATTTGAAATGGCCGGAAGCCAAATATATCGGCTATTTTCAAGCGTATACGAACACATACGCCCCGGTCGAAACGCTGCGCGAGTATTATGAAGTCATTTTGGAGCAGCCCGGCGTTGTCGGCTTGTCCATTGCGACCAGACCGGACTGTCTGCCCGACGATGTGGTGGATTATTTGGCCGAGCTGAACGAGCGCACTTATTTATGGGTGGAGATGGGGCTGCAGACGGTGCACGAGTCCACTTCCCTGCTCATTAACCGCGCCCACGATACGGCTTGTTATCTCGATGCAGTCCGCAGACTGCGGGAGAGGGGCATTCGGGTGTGCGCGCACATTATTTACGGTCTGCCTCAGGAAACCCATGAGATGATGCTTGAAACCGGACGCGCCGTAGCGAAAATGGGCGTGCAGGGCATTAAAATCCACCTGCTTCACCTCATGCGCAAAACGCCCATGGTCCGCCGATACGAAGCCGGACTTCTCCGTTTTTTGGAACGGGACGAATACATCAAGCTTGTCGTCGACACCCTTGAGCTCCTCCCTCCGGAGATGATTGTCCACCGGCTGACCGGAGACGCCCCGCGCGATCTGCTCATCGGCCCGTTGTGGAGCATGAATAAGTGGGACGTATTAAACGGAATCGACAAAGAGCTTAAAGGCCGCGGCACTTGGCAAGGCAAGCTCTGGACAAAGGAGTAGCTATGGGTTTCTTGTCTGTTATCAGCATGGCGCATAAATGGATCGCCGAGCGGACGTCCCCCGGCGATACGGTTATCGACGCGACCGCCGGAGGAGGCGTCGACACGTACGAGCTGTCGAGAATCGTCGGAGCCCGGGGAACGGTCTATGCGTTCGACATTCAGCAGGCCGCTTTGGATCGAACCGAAAACCGTCTTGCCGAACTGGCCGCCATGCCATCCTTGCATCTGGTCCTCCGGAGCCACGCCGAAATGCTGGAGGCGGTTGATCCGGCTCATATCGGCAAGGTGGCGGCGGTTATGTTCAATCTCGGCTATTTGCCGGGCGGGGACCAGTCGGTCATTACCCGGCCGGACAGCACGTTGTCCGCGCTTCGGTCGGCTCTTGAACTGCTCCGCCCCGGCGGCATCATCACCTGCGTGTTGTATCCCGGCCATGCCGGGGGTGAGCGCGAGGCGGCGGAAGTCGAGGCGTGGGCTGCCCGCCTTCCCGTACAGACCGGACAAGCGGTGTTGTATCGCCAGCTGCAGCGTCCCGCCGCCCCCTATTTGATAGGAATCGTTAAGAAATAACGGGTGAGAGTTTAGAAATCTTATATTAAGATGAAAGTACTAGAATTACAAATGAAAAGGAGAGTTGTTCACATGGCAGTAAAAAAAATTGAGCATCTGGGCATCCACGTTTCGAATCTCGAAAAATCCATAACCTTTTATACCGAAATACTTGGGCTAAAGCACCTAAAGACGATGCTCCACACAAATGGTATAATCAGGCTGGCGTTTCTTGCCTTTCCGGATGCGGAGCAAACGGTCATCGAGCTGATCGAAGGCTATAATGGGCCCGTCACCGCGGAAGGCAAAGTGCATCATGCCGCATTTACCGTGGACAATCTGGATACCGAGCTTGAGAGAATAAAGTCTCTTAACGTTCAGCTGCTAGACACCGAAATTACGACTTTGCCCGACGGCTCCCGCTATTTCTTCTTTTGCGGACCCGACGGCGAAATCCTGGAACTGTTTGAACCGGGCGTATAGTATTGTCTTTCGGTAAGCATGATGTTCATTTCCGATTTGTAGAGAAATCACTCATGTGGGGAGAGATCGAAAATGGATGTAAAGCCTTATCCGCTTCAATTTAAGCCGGAAATGAAAGAGCGTGTATGGGGAGGACGTGCGCTGGAACGGTTCGGCCTTGAACTGCCTGCGGGCGCGATCGGCGAAGGCTGGATGATCGGCGATCACCCGAACGGCACGACCAAGGTCGTCAACGGCGAGCTGGCCGGTGTCGGACTCGACGCCATTCGGGAACGGTACGGGAGAGAATGGTTCGGCAGCCGCGGCTTTTCCGAGAAAAACGGCCGTTTTCCGCTGCTGATCAAACTGCTCGACTGCAATGACGATTTATCCATACAGGTGCATCCTACGGATGATTACGAAGGGCTTCCCGCAGGCGAGCTTGGCAAAACCGAAATGTGGTACATACTGGACGCCAAGCCCGGCGCTAAAATTATATACGGCTTGAAAGACAACGTTGACCGGCAAACGATGGAAACCGCCATCGCCGAAGGGCGGATCATGGACACGCTGCAGGAAGTGCCCGTGAAAGCCGGCGACGCCTTCTATATCCCGGCGGGAACGGTACATGCGTTATGCGCAGGCGTCGTCGTGGCGGAAATTCAACAAAATTCCGATACGACTTACCGCTTGTTCGACTATAACCGCCCGGGTCTCGACGGGAAGCTTCGGGAGCTGCATATCGAAGATTCCCTTAATGTCATCGCGTACGACGGTGCCGGAGCGGTTCACCTCACCTCGACGGAAACGCCGGCGGGACAATGGCTGACGATCGCCTCCTCCCCTTATTTTGTCGTGGAGAAAGGCGTCGTCGACGCTCCTTGGCGGCTTGGCACAAGCCGGGAAAGCTTCTCCATCCTTATCATTGCCGAAGGCGAAGGCTCCTTGCAATGGGCCGATGGGGAAAAACCGGTGAAAGCCGGGGAATGCTATTTGCTCCCTGCAACGTTAGGCGAATATGGATTAGACGGAAAAATGACCGTGCTTAGAAGCGTTGTTCCCGCTTAATCCCTAACATCGTAACGGAAGCCGCCCGGCATGTCTTGATCGCGCTCGACATGGCCAAGCCGCGTCCCGAGACTGATCTGACATAAACAAGCCCCTTTCCTCAACATAAGGAAAGGGGCCTCTTTTGCCTCATCGAAGCTAACGATCAGCTAACTTCCGCCGCCTCCCGCTTAAGCTTCAGCGTAAAGGTGCGCGGAGCCGGCTTATTGGACGTCCCATGCTCGAGAGCGTACAACGTGATCAGCAGCGTATCCGCGCCTTTGTCGATCCGGCCGCTTTCAAGATAAGCGGCCAGATCAAACGGCAGCCGCTCGATGACGGCATGCTTCGCCAAATCTTTATCGCTCAGGCCGTAGGCGGCGAATTGGTCCGACACCTGCCGCGGATGCTCGGCAAGCCGCTTCATCCACATGCTCCACGTCTTTTTGTCCATGTCGGATTCCCACCATATTTTGCGCGGCTTGTAGTTGTGGTTTCGGAAATAGTCCAGCTTCATAAGGCCAAGGACAACGTCAAGATCCAGACGGCCTTCCGACTGCTCCGCTCCCCGATCCTGCAAATACGACCGCAAGCGAGCGTACAAATCCTCCAATTGATGCCCGATCTTCTGCCAGCCATGCTCTTCCCAATAATCGCCGAACGATTGGAAAAAATCAAAAGGCGAAGAAAAAACATGATCGACCAAATATAAAATCGTATGGTCCATCCTGTGGGCGTTCCAGTATTTCTCCAGCACGTCTTCGACGCGCTTAATCCGGACAATGTCCGCAAACGGCATCAAATCGTTGCCCAGCATTTCGTAAGGCGCGCGGTCCATATAGACATAGCCGTATTTCTCCGCATCGAGGCGCAGTCCGGTTCCGCGCAGCATTTTCAGAAAGCCGAGCTGCAGCTCTTCGGGACGAAGCGCAAACACGTCGTTAAACGTTTTGCGGAACGTATCGTAATCTTCGTGCGGCAGCCCGGCGATCAAGTCGAGATGCTGGTCGATTTTGCCGGACTCCTTCACCTTCGTTACCGTACGGACCAGCTTCGTCCAGTTTTGCCGCCGCTGCACGGCCAGATTGGTAATGTCGTTCGTCGATTGGACGCCGATCTCGAACCGGAATATGCCGGCCGGCGCATGCTCCGCCAAATAATCCAGCACCTCCGGCCGCATGATGTCCGCCGTAATTTCAAACTGAAAAACGCAGCCGTTATGGTTTTCGATCAGAAACTTGAACATTTCCAGAGCGTAATCCCGCTTGATGTTAAACGTACGGTCAACGAATTTGATCAGCTTGGCGCCTTTTTCGATTAAATACAAAATATCCGCCTTCGTCCGCTCGATGTCGAAATAACGGACGCCAACCTCGATGCTGGATAAGCAAAACTGGCAGCTGAACGGACAGCCGCGGCTCGTCTCGAAATAAACGACCCGGTTAGCCAAGCTCGGAATATCCTCTTCGAACCGGTGCGGCGAAGGCAGTGTGCTTAAATCGAGCTTGGGCCTGCCGGGATTGACGACGATCTGCTCCTTGCCGTCCTTCGACTTGCGGTACGCAACGCCGAACACCAAATGATATTTCCCCGCTCCTTCGATTTCTTTCAGCAAATGGTTAAAGGTCTCTTCCCCTTCTCCCATCACGATGAAATCGACCTCGGGAATCCGCTCCATCCAATGCTCCGTATCGTAGCTTACCTCCGGCCCGCCCAGCACGATCCGGACTTCCGGCATAATTTTGCGGAGCATATTGATTACCGTAATCGTCTCTTCGATATTCCAGATATAGCAGGAGAACCCGACCACGTCCGGCTTCCGCGCGAACAGGTCGGAGACGATGTTCATGGCCGGATCCTTGATCGTATACTCCGCGATATCGATATCGAACTCGTGCGCGCTGTATGCTTTCAGGCAACGAAGCGCAAGAGACGTATGAATATATTTGGCGTTTAAAGTCGCAAGCACAACCTTCATCGTGGTAACCTCTCATTATTCTATAGATAGCTTTCATTGTATCGAACTTCGGCGAGAAAAGAAACGGTCCGCTCCGCAGCTCCAGGCTGCGTCCAAGCGGACCGTTGCGGAAGGAATGTATGGAAGAAGGAAAAAGTGCTATTTCATCTGGATCAACAGCTGATCCTTTAATTGCATATCGATCACCGGATAACGCACTCGCCATTTGCCGTCGCCGGCTTTCGTCACGGCGCTGTCGTCGAAGCCGCGGGGCTCAAAACCAAACGTGCGGTCGAAATAAATCAGCACTTGAACCGTTTCGTCCGGCAGCAGCTTGTGTAGCTCGTAACCGAGCGAGACGGCCCATAAACGGAGATCCTCCTTGACCGAGTCGCTGTAATACGAGTAGAATACCGGATCGATATTCGCCGTAAACACCAGCCAGCCGCTTGAATCGCGTTCGACCGCCCAATCGCTGAAGGAAATCGTTCCTTCGTTCGTGTCCAGGGAACCGTAACGTTCCTTCATAAGCTTCTGGATCGTCTCCATGGAAGCGTCTTTCAGTGTGTCCGGCAATGCGCTAGGCAGCATGGCAACGTTGGCCGCCGGCGTCTCCGGCAGCTCCTGCATCAGAAACGCCGCATACTCCGCGGATACCGCAAAATTAAGCTGCGCAGCCGATTCGATACCTGAGGTCGTAATGCCGATCAGCTGACCGTATTCGTTAAACAACGCCCCGCCGGAGCTTCCGTGATCGATCGGCGCGTTCGTCTGAATATAACGGACAAAACCTTCGTTGGTGATGTTGCTGATCAACCCTTCGCTAATCGTGTTTTGAACGCCCAGCGGGCTTCCGATCGCGTATACTTTGCCGCCCTTCTCCGCCCGGAAGCTTGTCGTAACCTCGACCGGCGGCAAACCGTAGTCGGAGAGCGACTCTTCCGTCTGGATGATCGCAAGGTCGGCATCTTCATCGTAAGCGGCTACGCCTTGAACGTTCACCGTATCGCCGTACAAGGTGTCGACGGTCGCCGTTTCCGCTTCATCGATGACATGGTAGTTCGTCAGAATGTAGCGGTCGCCGACTACGACTCCGCTGCCGCCTCCGGAGCCCGAAAGATAAGTCGTATTAATGGTCACGACGCTGGCATCGTAAAGCTCGGCGATTCTCTCGGCCGTCAGCTTCTCGAGCGATTGCTCGGCCTGCTCCTGTTCCAGAAGCCACTCCTCGTATTCCTCGTTCCATTGCTGCTCCGAAGATTTAATCCGAACCGTCTGCGCCGCATTGTCCCATAGTACTTCGGCTTCCAGCGCTTCGGCGACAAAACGGGCCGGAACGAACGTCGTTCCGTTCTTCTGGACGGGCGCCGCGTCGAGCTTGACGCTTTGCCCGTTCACCACGGCCGTCTTGACGCCGACCGTAAGCGTAAGCGTCGTATCGTAGCTCGTCCCGATAATCGTCTTCGATTTCGGCTCCCACGTCAGCGAGGCGCCAAGCGCCTCGAAGATCGGACGCATAGGCACGAAAGCAATGCCGTTCTCCGAATAAGCCGAAGGCGATAAGGCGAGTTTGCTGCCGTCCACCTCTACCTTGATACTCGTTGCCGCAAAATTGCGATGTACTGCCGCCTCGGCCGTGCCGGTCCATCCTTGTACGGGAGCCAGCAGCAAAGCTGCAGCCGTCAACGGAGCAACCAACACGCCGGCCAATTTCATTTTCTTCATTCGTATCCTCCAAAAATTAACTAGATAGGAACATTTACGTTATCGTATCATCCGTTCTAGCGATTTGTCTATGAAAACTTGCGTTTTCATAGGCCAAACGCCGGACTCGAATAAGCCGCGCGGACCACTTATAAAACGTTAACGGCGCCGGTTTAAAAATTTGTTAGAATCGACGAAAAACACTACCAAACTGCCATACAAGTATGGTAGTATGAAAGCGATAACATTCGGAGTTGTATGCAAGTGCCGGAAATTAGAGCCAAGGAGGTGATCGATCCGTTGGATTATATCCGCAAGCCGCAGCCGGGCGCAGCGCGCCATGCCGTCTACCAAACGCTCAAACAACAAATTTTGAGCCTGAAGCTTCCTCCCGGGTCGCCGCTCTCCGAGAAGGATATTTCGCTCCGGTTCAACGTAAGCCGAACGCCGGTGCGCGAAAGCTTCGTCCAGCTTTCCCAGGAAGGGCTGCTCGACATTTATCCGCAGCGCGGCACGTTCGTCTCGCTCATCGATACCGGTCTCGTGGAGGAAGCGCGGTTCATGCGCGAACAGCTGGAGAGGGCCGTCATTCGCCTCGCTTGCGAGAGCTTCCCCCCTTCCCGCCTTGCGGAGCTGAAAGCCAACCTGCTGCTGCAGAAAGCCGGAATGGAGGAGCAAAATCACGACCGCATGTTCGAGCTCGACGAGGCGTTCCACCAAACGATCTTCGAAGGCTGCGGCAAAAGCAACACCTGGTCCGTGCTGGGCCATATCAACGTGCATCTGAACCGAAGCCGGATGCTTCGGCTGGCGGCCGACCACCGGTGGGAGCACTTGTACTCGCAGCATGAACGGATGGTGGCCGCAATCGAAGAGCATGACGCCGAAACGGCGGATCGGCTCATGAAGGAGCATATGAGCTTGACGATCCATGATCAGGAGCTGCTGAAGGAGAAGTACCCCGACTATTTTAAACTATAGGCGTTTGGAGGGATTTCACGCATGAAAATGGTATTCCGCTGGTTCGGAGAAGGCAACGATACCGTCTCGCTGGACCAAATCAGGCAAATTCCGGGCGTCGAAGGCATCGTATGGTCGCTGCACGACGTGCCTGCCGGGGACGAATGGCCGATGGACAAAATCATGGAGGTCAAAGCGCAGGCGGACAAAGCGGGCCTTCATCTGAAAGTCGTCGAAAGCGTAAACGTCCACGAGGACATCAAGCTCGGGCTGCCGAGCCGGGATCTGTACATCGACAACTACAAAAAAACGATCGCTAAGCTGGCCCAGGTCGGCGTTAAAGTAATCTGCTACAACTTCATGCCGGTGTTCGACTGGCTCCGCACCGACCTGCATAAAGAGCTGGAAGACGGCTCGACGGCGCTTTTCTATGAAAAAGGCCGGATAGACAACATCGACCCTTACGAGCTCGTGAAGCAAATCAACGAAAACTCCAGCTTGACGATGCCCGGCTGGGAACCGGAACGGCTGCAGCATCTGACCAAGCTGTTCGACGCATACCAAGGCGTTACCGAAGAGCATCTGTGGGAAAATCTCGCCTACTTCCTGAAAGAGATCGTCCCCGTCGCGGCGGAGCACGACATTAAAATAGCCATTCATCCGGACGATCCGCCGTGGCCGATCTTTGGCCTGCCGCGCATTATTACAAGCCGGGACAACATCCGCAAAATGCTCGCGATCGTCGAGAGCCCGTACAACGGCGTGACGCTGTGCAGCGGCTCGCTCGGGGCGAATCCGAACAACGATATCGTGGCGATGATCCACGAATTCAAGGACCGGATTCCGTTCGCCCACATCCGCAACGTGCGCGTTTACGACAACGGCGACTTCATCGAGACGTCGCACCGCACGCAGGACGGCAGCGTCGACATTACCGGCATCGTGCAGGCTTACCATGACACAGGGTTTGAAGGGTTCGCCCGTCCCGACCACGGCCGGCATCTGTGGGGCGAGAAGTGCAGGCCGGGATACGGACTGTACGACCGGGCGCTTGGCATTATGTACTTATGGGGATTATGGGACGCATTCAGCCGTCAGGCGGAACGGAAGGAGGCGCGCGCATGAGCTTATCGTTGCCGTTGCATGAATCTTTGAAGGGCAAGGTCGCCGTCATTACCGGCGGCTCCGGCGTGCTGTGCGGCGCCATGGCGATCGAGCTCGGCAGACAAGGCGCCCGTGTCGCCGTATTAAACCGAACCGCCGAACGCGGCGCCGACGTGGCGGAGGCGATTAAAGCGCAAGGCGGCGAAGCCGCGGCGATCGCCTGCGACGTGACGAACGAGGAGAGCGTCCGGGAAGCCGCCGAAGAAGTGCTGCGGCAGCTTGGACCGTGCGACATTCTGATCAACGGCGCGGGCGGCAACCATCCGAGCGCGATCACGACGAACGAAACGTTCCGCCCGGAGGATGTGGACGATCCGAACGTCGTCTCGTTCTTCGATCTGAAAATCGAAGGGTTCCGCAGCGTATTCGACTTGAACATGGTCGGTACTTTAATCCCGACCCAAGTGTTCGCGAAACAAATGGTCGGCCGCAGCGGCACGACGATCATTAACATCTCGTCCATGAGCGCGCCGTCGCCGATGACGAAGGTGCCCGCCTACAGCGCGGCCAAAGCGGCCATCGTCAACTTTACGCAATGGATGGCGGTCCATATGGCCGACGCCGGCATCCGCGTCAACGCGATCGCGCCGGGCTTCTTCCTGACGAAGCAGAACGAAAGGCTGCTTACGAACGAGGACGGATCGCTGACCGAACGCTCCCGCAAAATTATCGCCCATACGCCGATGCGCCGCTTCGGCAAGCCCGACGATCTGCTCGGCACGCTGCTGTGGCTCGCGGACGAGAACATGTCCGGCTTCGTCACCGGCACGACCGTGCCGGTCGACGGCGGCTTCATGGCCTACTCCGGCGTTTAACGGCAAAAGCAAAAATCCCGTTCCGCATCGCCCGCGGAACGGGATTTTTCATAACAAAAACCGCAAAGAAACGCTAATAACGGCTCCCGCCTCAAACAACGAGTCCAAGCCAACCGTTATCGCAAGTCGGCCATATCGATCGGCGGCACAAGCCCTTCGCGGGCGGCCCGTCCGAGGAGCGCCTCGACGGCGGCATAGCCGTCCTCGCCAAGCTCCCTCGTAAATTCGTTGACATACAGGTCGATATGGGCCTGCGCCACATCCGGCGACATCTCCTGCGCGTGCTTAAGCACGTAATCGCGGGAAGCTTCCGGGTTCGCCCACGCGTATTCCACCGATCGGCGAATCCAATCCTCCAGGCTGCTTCTGTCCAGCGAGCGCCGGGCGATAATGGCGCCGAGCGGTATCGGCAAGCCCGTATCGCTTTCCCACCAGCTTCCCATATCCGCCATCAGCTCCAGGCCGTAAGACGGATACGTAAACCGCGCTTCGTGAATGACAAGCCCGGCGTCCAGCCGGCCGTCGCGTACGGCCGGCATGATCTCGTGGAACGGCATGACGACGATTTCGCCCGGACCGCCCGGAATGTTCTGCGCCGCCCAGAGCCGGAACAGCAAATAAGCGGTCGAGCGCTCGCTCGGCACCGCGATCCGTTTGCCGGCCAGGGAAGCCGGGTCCCCGGCGCCCTCGATCCCGCTCCGCGTCAATACAAGCGGACCGCAGCCTCTGCCAAGCGCTCCGCCGCAAGGAATAAGCGCATAATCTTTCAGCACCCAAGGAAGCGCCGCGTAAGATATTTTGAGCACTTCCGGACCTTGAAGCTCCGCCGCCCAATGGTTCGTAACGTCAATGTCCGCAAACGTCACTTCGAACGGCGGCGCTCCTTCGATAAGGCCGTGGGCCAGCGCATGAAATACAAACGTATCGTTCGGACAAGGTGAATAAGCAATCTTCATGTTTACAATACCTCCGTTAAAATCCCGCAAGCCCGCTCCAACGAAGCAAGGGCGTCCTTGATGCGCCAAGCCGACTTGTCGCGCGGCCCGACCGCGTTGGAGACGGCGCGCACCTCCAGCACGGGCAGCGCCAGCTGCCTGGCGGCCACGGCCACGCCGTAGCCCTCCATGCCCTCCGCCGCCGCGCCGGGCACCCGTTCGGCTAAGCGCCGGGCGCTCTCCGCCGTACCGGTAGCCGTCGCGACCGTCAATACCGGACCGGCCTTCGCCTGCATGCCCGCGGCCTGCATAGCGGCCGCCGTCCGCAAGGCAAGCTGCCCGTCGACCGGCACCCGGCTTGAGCCGAAACCAAGCTCGTCGAGCGTCAGCATGCCGTCCGCCGTTTCCGATCCGAGATCGGCCGCCACGATTTCCGTCGCGACGACGATGTCGCCGATGCCCGCTTGTCCGGCGAAGCCGCCGGCGATGCCGGCGCTTACGACGAGGCCGTATTTGCCCTCGGCCAGCGCAAACGCCGTGCTGGCGGCCGCCGCGGCCATGCCTACGCCGGCTAGCCGCACGTCGAAGCGCATATCGCCGCGCAAGCCGCGCCATACCGCCTCCCGCTCCGCCTCGACGGATACCATGATCAATATGTTGTCTTTCATTAGGCTTCCGCTCCTCTCGACTTATTTAGAGTACTCCTATTGAAGCGCCTCTGTAAAGCCGGGAAGCGAACCGCCGTTGTCAACCGCAATGTTCCAGAGGGAGCCGGCGCTGTCCATAAGCGTGCACGGGGGGACGGATGATTGCAAATGCGAAGATCGGGAATCAAGGAAGTAGACGCGACAAGCTTATCGAATTGTCATGTATTTGCCATAAAAGGGAACTTTCCCCCTCCGACCGCGTAGTAAAATGGGAAAAAGATAAGCGAAATCGCCGGCTTGGCAGCAAGAAGAAGGCGTTTCGCGGGCAAATCACCATTTGAAAGGGGAAAATGACATTGCAAGCAATTCGGCGCATCTTTGCTCCAGCTTTTACCGCTCTGGCCCTCATCGCCGTTTTCTCTTTCGCTGCCGGATGCACGAATCGACCGGAGCCGCCGGCCGCTGCCGAAACGGCAACGGGAGACGTTCAGGAATCTTCCGTTCCCGGCGACGGGGAGGCACAGACTCCGGCATCGGAGGACGACGCGGCAACGCTTCCCGAAGGATGGGGCGCGGCGCAGGCGCTGCCGACGACCATCCAGCAGTTCATTGAATATCCCGTCGGCCGGTTCAGCGGGGTGGAAGAAATCGAGGACAACCCCGAAGCGGCGGCGTTTTTTGCGGACCTCCCCGTTCTTCCCGAAACGGCCGGCAAAGAAGAAACCGAGCAATATTTCACCTACATATACAGCCTGCTGAAGCCGGATTATCCGGATCCGCGCGACATTAAGGCCGATTACGGCCAGTCGCAGCTTCCGGGCGGCTCGGACGCCGTACCGGCCGAGCTTCAAAAGGAAACGTACAACGTCGAGATCGTTCTCGACTCAAGCGGCAGCATGGCGAATACGATGGACGGCAAAACGCGGATGGAGCTGGCCAAAGAAGCGATTGCCGACTTCCTGTCCTCATTGCCCGAGGAGGCGAACGTCGGGCTTCGCGTCTACGGTCACAAAGGCACCGGCTCGAACAAGGACAAAAAATTGTCCTGCGAAGCGAACGAACTGGTATATGAGGTTCAGCCTTACGATCAATCCGGATTGGAAGAAGCGATGGACGCTTTCGAACCGGCGGGATGGACCCCGCTAAGCAAGGCGATTGAGCTGGCCCATCAGGATTTGGCCGCGTTCGGCGGCGGCGAGAACAACCGCAATATCCTTTACATCGTGAGCGACGGGATCGAGACATGCGGCGGCGATCCGGTGCAAGCGGCCGAACAGCTGAAACAGTCCGACGTCAAGCCGGTCGTGAACATCATCGGCTTCGACCTGGACGATCAAGGCCAGCAGCAGCTGAAAGCGGTCGCCGAAGCGGCCGGCGGTACGTACGCCGACGTCAAAAGCCAAGACGAATTGAAAAAACAGTTCGAGCAAAGCAGCGAAGACGCCGAAAAATGGCTGGAATGGTACCTTTCGAGCCGGGAGCAAGCCCTCGAAACGAGGGGCGACCATTTCGACCAGATTATTGAATGGCGAGACGTCTACACCGATAAAATGTACGCTTGCCACGGCGGTTTGCTCGATTCTATCAATTATCTTACGGAGCACGACAAAATCAACGGCGATCAGAGAAACATCATGTTGGATGCGTATGGCGTTCTAAGAGATATTGAACTCGACGAATACGGGAAAATGAGCGACCAACTGTTCGAATTGCAAGATTTGCAGTTTGAAGAGGCTTACGAGCGTATCGATCAAATGTTTGAACCCAAGCAGCCTTAAGCTTTAACCGGCCGCTTCAATTCGGAACGAGGGGGCTTTCGTTATGGAGAAAAAAATCGTGCTTGCCGGCGGAACCGGCTTTATCGGCAAAATGCTGGAGGAAAGCTATTCGAAGCTGGGCTATCGGGTCGTGATCGTTTCCCGGCGGAACGGCTCCGTCGCGTGGGACGATAAGCAAGGCATCCGGGATGCGCTGGAGCATGCCGAGCTGCTGGTCAATCTGGCGGGAAAATCGGTCAATTGCCGGTACAACGCGAACAACCGCCGGGAAATTATGGAGTCCCGCACCGCGACGACGACCGCGCTCGGGGAAGCGCTTCTTGCCTGCGACAACCCTCCGCCGCTTTGGATCAATTCCAGCACCGGCACGATTTACCGCCATGCGGAGGACCGCCCGATGACGGAAACGGACGGCGAGATCGGCACCGGCTTTTCGGTCGAGGTGGCGAAGGCGTGGGAGAACGCCTTTTTCTCCTTCGACCTGCCCCGGACCAGACAAGCGGCTTTGCGGATCGCGATCGTTCTCGGCGACGGAAGCGTCATGACGCCCTACCGCAATCTGGTCAAGTTCGGCCTCGGCGGGGCTCACGGTTCGGGCAATCAGATGTTCAGCTGGATTCATATCCGCGATCTGTACCGTATTATCCGTTTCTTGCAGGAGCGGGAAGACTTGAGCGGCGTCTTTAACTGCGCGTCTCCCGATCCGGTTACGAACCGGGAGTTCATGAGCAGCCTGCGCCGCGCGATGAACCGCCCGTTCGGGCTGCCGGCCGCGCGGTGGATGCTCGAAGCCGGCGCCTGGGCGCTGCGCACGGAAACGGAGCTGATGCTGAAAAGCCGGTGGGTATGGCCCGAGAGACTGCTCCGGGAAGGGTTCGAATTCCAATTCGAAACGCTTGAAGAAGCGCTCCGGGACATCGTCGGCCGCAAAGATTAACCGTCTGCCGAGATACTGCGGCGACAGTCGAACGCGGCATATCGGAGCCATGGCCATTCGATGCCTTGACGCTTCGGCCACCCGCCCCTACAGATGCTTGCCGTTCACCTTCTCGTTGCGAACCATCTGCTCCAGCTTCTCGACCAGCTTGTCATGCTCCGGCGGCAGCGTCCGGGAGCCGAACAAGGAGCGGCGCTTATTGCGCTTCAGCAGCTCCAGCATGTACTGCTTTTCTTTTAACGTAAACATATGATTTCACTCTCGCTTTCTATCGCAGTTACCTGCTTTGCCGTAAACGTTCATCCCGTCCTAAGCATACCATTAGCGGGACGCCTTCCGCACCGGCCCTAGGAGAAAAACTTCTGCCGAAGTCTTGCGCTCCATAAGAAATTCGACCGCCGATGTGGTAAGATGAAGGAAGCGCCATAATCGAAAAGGAGAGACGCTTTGGTCATGCCTCATCTACTGTTCAGAGGAATCGCCGCCGAGAAGCTGCATGCCGTATGCGAGCCGCTTGCGGGCGAGCTTGCCGAAATATGCCGCACGGGCACGGACAATTTTACGATGGAAATTTCGAACGGAACGACTCTATGGGGATGCGAAGTAGAAACGAAAGGCTACATCTTCGTGGAAATCGCCTGGTTTGAGCGGGGACAGGAAACGAGGGACGCCGTCGCCCAAGCGGTCACCCGCCATCTGCTGAAATTGGGCGAAGCCGACATCGAGGTCGCCTTCCGCACTTACAGGGAAGACAGCTACTATGTGAACGGCCAATCGTTCGAGGAGCAGCGATAACGGCAGTGAGTTTTTTCATTCAAAAAGACGGCATTCACGATAGCGGTGAATGCCGTCACGCTTTTGTCCGGACGATGCGCCTATAGCTCCGGGGATAGCCGGAAAGGAGGCGGCGATACGGAACTATCCGCTCTTTAAGGAAGCTGACTGAATATTTTAATCTCCGAAACCAAACCTTCCTTTACCTCAAATTGCAAATGATCGGTCTGCGCTTCATTGCTAATCGCGTATGCGGCGTTATCGGGGTCGGTTCTGCCGTCAGGCGCCATTTCGATCCCGGGATATGCGGTTTTCACTTCTTCCAGCGTACTTCCGACTTCGATTCCCTTTGCCGTTTTATATCCTTCCTTGGAGAGAAGCATGGACATGATCCAAAACGTTTTTCCGTTTTGCTTGGGCGAAAAAAGCTCCATATGAAGCCCGTCATACTCCAATTTTTTAATAAATGACCCGGTATGGGTGTCTGCATTCTCTAATTGCTCTACATTTTGCGTTATCGGGGCTCCCAGCGTTTGCTCCAAATCGATTTCGTTATCCCAAACATGAAGGGATAGAACGGCGTTATTAACGCTTAACGAAAAATCGCTTGGCGCGCCGTTTTCCGATGCCGGTTCGCTTGACGGACTTTCCTCTTGAACGGCGGCCGTTTGTTCCTTTACCGTCTCCGCCGGCAAGTTTGCGTTAGATTGAACTGCATTTCGATCGGGTCCGGACGTTGTACATCCCGCAGAAAAGATCGCCAAGACGACCGCAGCGGCATAAAGCATGGCCTTCATCCTGCTCCTCCTTTAACGATTGTTACATGATTTGACGCCTGTTACACTTCTAACGCCGACTCCTTCGGTTTTGTTGCTTCGCATGAACGAAGCCTTTAGCGGGTGCCGGCAAAATCCCCAAGACCGTTAACAGTCTTCGACAACCAGTATCTTTTTCATTCCTGGCTTTCCTCCGGACGAAAGCTCCAACCGGTTACGAGGACGTAATCTCCTTCGTCATGCGCAGGAACGTCTTGCCGGCGACCCGCAGCTCGCCGGATTCCCTGTAGCCGAGCCTGGAATACAAGGCGTAAGCCCCGGCATTGTCCGGCTCGACGATGAGAGACGCGCGCGAGTAGCCTTTATCGCCGGTCCTCCTCTCGAACTCGGCGATCAGCTCCGTCGCGATTCCTTGTCCCCGGTATCCGGAGCCGACGGCAAGGGAATCCAAATAATAATCGCCTTTTTCCGCTTCCGTCTGGATATGCGGGTTCTCGCGCCCCGTCTCCTCCCGGATGCGTCTTAGAAGCGGCTTATCCAGCTCGGCGGCCTCGTCGCCCGAATAACAAAGCAGCATGCCCGCCACTTTGCCGTCCCTTTTATCGACAATGCAATTTTGATAGCTGACCCGGTTCCCTTCCTCCCGATACAGCTCTTCCAAAGCGGCGATCGCCTCCCCGTCGTCGTCCGTTCCCGTCAGATTCCGGGCAATCTCGCTGCCGATCGCCTCGAACATCAATGCGATAACCTCTCTTGCGTCCTGTTTTTCCGCCGGTACAATCATGCTGCTTATCCTCCGTTTGTTTGCATTTTTCCTTGTTTCTCCATTTATTCTACACAAGCGGCGCCCAATTATCATGGTATAATGGAAGCCGTCTTTCTATCCGACAGAGACACGAATGATGTTGAAAATGTTGCAGGTGATTGAAGTTGAACAAACATTACTATAAAACGCCGCTGGGCGTTCGCAAAGAGCCGCTGCTTGCGGCGTCCCGGGCATCCTCCAAAACAAGCAGAGAGCTCGTGGCCGATCACGAACGGGACGCCTACTTCTTCCGCGCGCTGGAAGCCGGCGGCATTCGGCTGAACGAACGGCAAATCGAAGCCGTGCGCCATCAGGACGGGCCGCTGCTAACGCTCGCCGGGGCCGGCTCGGGCAAGACGTCCGTGCTCGTCAGCCGTACCGCTTATTTGCTGGCCGTCCGCGGCGTAAAGCCCGAACAGGTGCTGCTCGTCACGTTCTCCAAAAAAGCGGCCGACGAGATGCAAAGCCGGATCGGCCGCATGCCGACGATCGGCCCGGAAGCCGCGAGACGAGTCGAGGCGCGGACGTTCCATTCGTTTTGCCTGCTGCTCCTGCGGCGCAACGGTTACCGCCAGGAGGTGCTCGGCGACGATGCGCGCAAGCTGTTTCTGTTCAAGAAGCTGCTGCGCGAGCGCGGAGCCGAAGAGAAATACGAGCCCGAGACGCTTGCCGCGCTTCTTTCCTCCTATAAGATGAACATGACGAATATAGACGATTTGCCGGAGCGGACGCATGAAGACGCGCTCGTCAAATCCGTCTTCCGGCGCTACGAAGAGTGGAAGGAAGAGCAAGGGCTGATCGATTACGACGACATGCTGGTGCTGGCTTGCCGGCTGCTGAAGGACGATCCGGCGCTGCTTGCCTCTCTTCAGCGGCGCTACCGCTACATCATGGCGGACGAGTTCCAGGATACGAACCTGATCCAATACGAGCTGATTACGATGCTTGCCGCGGAGCACCGGAATTTCATGGCCGTCGGCGACGACGACCAAACGATCTATTCTTTCAACGGGGCGCGCAACGAATATATTTTAAACTTCGAGCGGCAATATCCGGACGCGCGAACGATCGTCCTCGACGTCAACTACCGTTCCGGCGGCGGCATTATCGCGCTCGGCAACGCCATCATCCGGCTGAACAGACGGCGCAAGGACAAGACGCTGCTCGCCGCCAAAACGGCCGGGCCGCTGCCGCTGTTCGCCCGTCCCAAATCGGCCGACGAGGAAGCGGACATGATCGCGGACGAAATATGGAGACAGCATAAGGAGAAAGGCCGCAAATTCGGCGACTTCGCCGTGCTGTACCGCTGCGCCAGCGGCAGCCGCGCGCTGTTCGACCGGCTTGTGCTGCGCCAAGTGCCCTTCATCGATTACGGCAGCCGGGATTCGTTCTACGAATACAGCGTCATCAAGCCCGTGATCGCCCATCTGCGGCTGGCGGCCGACCGCCGCTCGTTCGACGCCATGAACGATATGCTGCAGACGCTGTATGTCGGACGCGAGCAGGCGATGCGCTATATTAAAGAGCAGGAGAGCATGAAGGCGAAAAAATACCCGCTCATCCATTTAACCCGCTGGCCCCAGCTCAAAGCTTATCATCAAGAAAAAATAAAGGAGCGGATCAAGCTGATCCGCTCGCTCGAACCGATGAAGCCGAAAGACGCGATACGGCTGCTGCGCGGTTCGTTTTACGATCAATATCTGGACATGGGCAAAACGCTCGAAAGCCAAACGGAGCATAAGGAGTCGCTCAAGGAGATGCTCGACGAGCTGGAAACGGCGGCAAGCCGGTTCCGGAGCATCGTCGAATTTCTGGCGTTCGTCGACGACATCGCCGAGCGCCATCGCCGCATGAAAGAAACGGTCAAACAAGGAAACGGCGGCGATGCGGTCCGGCTTATGACGATTCATAAAGCCAAAGGACTGGAATTTCCGGTCGTCTTTCTGACGGGCGCGTCGGAAGGAATGCTGCCGCACAGCTCCGCCTTGACGGCAGCCAAGCTTAAAGACCGCAGCATCCATCAGGAGGCCCCCGATGCGCTCGAGGAGGAGCGGAGGCTGGCGTACGTCGCGGTAACCCGGGCGCAAGAGGAGCTGTACGTCAGCTCCCCCGCCTATTATCATGGCAAAGCGGCCGATGTGTCCTCCTTTATTACGGCTGCCTATACCGGCATGAACCGGTAGAAAGCCGGGGCCGAGGCATCGTTCGAGGACTCGGCCCCGGCTTTATCCGTTCATTTTGCGGACGCCGCTTGCTCCTGATCCGCTTTCGTATAATAAAGCCTAAACACCAGATCCTGATTATGGTTGCCGAAGCCGGACCCGAACAGCGTCACGCCGCCGATATGCTCCGCATCGCTTTCGACGGCGATCCGGAACGTCCATTGGCTGTTGCGGACGTCGATCTCGTCGATCGTCACGTCCGACAGCTTGATGCCGTCCATGAACGTGCCTTCCTTCTTGACGATCAGATGCTTCAGCAGCCCGTACTGGTTGACGCTCTCGAACCACCAAGGCGGATTCAGCTTTCCTTTGCCCCCGAAATCGCCCGGGCTTGTCCACATCCCCAGCCGGACCCCGTTGAAATAAAACGTAATGTCGGATGGCCAATTATTGTTCGTATAGGGGGCTTCCGAGGAAATTTCCATCGAAATTTCCAGTTCCTCGGGCACTTCGCTGCCCATTAAGTAGTTCGGGAGCTTATATTCGATATAGCCTTGCCCGAACCATAAAATTTTGGCGTTAAGCCGGTCCGGATCGAGAAAACAGCGCGGATCGTCGAATATGCCGATGACGGAATTCCGGGTGCAGATGCCGCAGGTGGGCTGGATGTTCAAATCGGTGAAATGGCCGACCGACACTTCGGTTCTGCGCACCTCGCGGGGGACGACGTTTTTCGCCGGAAACGCGACCTCAAGATCCTCAACCGTCAGGCGGCAAACCTTCTGCGCGGCTCCGCCTTTGCCCGGCGTCATTTCGGACCGGACGAGGCCTGCCTTCTCCAGCTTCTTCACATGCATCGTCATGATCGCGCTGCTTAAGCCAAGCGCTTCCGCCAGCTCCTTAATATTCATCGGACGCTGCGACAGCAAATGAATCACTTGAATGCGGACATTGCTCGATATCGCTTCAAACACGGGCAAGTAATTTTCGGTCAGTTCGATTTTCAATGGGACCCCTCGACTTCCGTCTTTTAATAAAAAGCGAAATAATTAACATATCTGTTTACATTTGCGAATAGTGTGAACAAGAAGCCTTTTACAACGACTAAAAGGCGATAATAAGCGTTTGGCTGCCAGTTGTTCGCAAATATATAAATAAATTTATATTTTTGCATTTACAGCTCCTACTCTATATGCTATTTTAATATTGAAAACGGATTCATTCAACTTCAAAGAATGCGACACAAGGACCCGAACGCGGGAGGTGACCAGCCCGATCATCAATCGGCGCCCGGAACGATTACCGAATACGATACAAACGGATAGACCCGGTCGTCAGACGCGGAACATGCGATTATCGCCTCGCCGGATTCATTGTTTTTTTAAAAAGCGAATTGCGAAAGCGCTATCTTTTCCTGCGTTGCAACTGCTGTGCATATGCTTTTAACCAACCTGCTTCACAATGGTCAGCAATTCCACAATGTTATGGGAGGGTCAACGATGAAGAAGAAAAGTTGGGCAACTGTATTCATGCTAATGCTTGCCGCGATTATGGTTTGGGGCTGCGGCAGCTCGGGGTCCTCGTCATCCGGCGGGGAAAAATCGGTACTCGACGCGGGCGCGGGCGAAAACGCGACGACGCTTGAATTTTGGACCTTCGTCGAGCTGCACGGCAAGCATTTCGAAAGCATGCTGCAAAAGTGGAACGAGCAAAATCCGGACCGTCAAATCAAGCTGAACGTTACGGTTATGCCTTACGACGATATGCACAACAAGCTGCTGATGGCCATTCAGACCGGCTCCGGGGCTCCGGACATCGCCGATATCGAGGTCGGCAAATTCCCGGACTTCCTCTCCGGCACGCCTCAGCTCGAACCGCTGAACGACGCGGCCGAGCAGTACAAGGACACGATCGTCAAATCGCGGTTGGATTTATACAGCAAGGACGGCACCATTTACGGCTTTCCGACCCACGTAGGCGCAACGGTCGCCTTCTACAACACGGAAATTTTGCAGGAAGCCGGGGTCGACTATAAAACGATCGTGACATGGGACGACTTCAAGAAAGCGGGCATGCAGGTATACGAAAAAACGGGCAAATACATGGGCACCGCGGATACGAGCGCGCTTTGGCAGATTTCGCTGCTGCTCGCCCAACAAGGTACGGATTTGACCGACGCGGACGGCAAGCCGCAAGTCAACTCGGAAGAAGCGGTCAAAGCGTTGACGATGCTGAAGGATCTGCAGGATAACAACGTCATCGCCACGATCGCCGGCGGCCAGCCGGACACGGAAGAAGCTTACGGAGAATTCAGCGCAGGCAATTACGCAACCGCCTTTATGCCCCTGTGGCAAATGTCGCGCTATACGAACTACATGCCGGATCTTGCGGGCAAAATCGCAATCGCCCCGCTCCCGGTATTCGAGAAAGGCATGCCGAGATCGTACGGCGGCGGCGGCACGGGCACGGTTGTGACGAAAACGGCCAAAGACGTCCAGCTTGCGAAAGATTTCATCGCGTATGCGAAGCTGTCGCTTGACGCAAACATCAACATTTGGAACACGCTTGGCTTCGACCCGACCAACATGGACGTGTGGAGCATGAAAGACGTGACCCACAATCCGGAGAACGAATTCGTCAAATATTTCGTCAACAACCCGTTTGACGTGCTGAACGAAATCAAGGACGAAATTATGCTGATCAAATCGACCGCCTCTTCGCCGACGATCAACAACCAGTTCGGCACCGTGACGCTGAACGAAATTTTCGAGGACGGCAGAGACGTCAAGGAAGCGCTGGACGACGCCCAGGCGCAAATTGAGCAGCAGCTGAAATAGCCTTGCGCGAGCTACCCCTCCCGGGGTAGCTCTATTTCAAACGATAGGAGTAGAGTGATGATAAAACGATTCTTTTACTCGCAGAAGGTCGCTCCCTACGTATTCGTTTCGCCCTTTGTTCTTGTATTCGCCGTTTTCTGGGTTTATCCGCTGCTCAGCTCCTTCGGGATGAGCTTCCAGAACGTCAGTCTGGGACAGGAAACCGAGTGGATCGGCATGGACAATTACACGAAGCTGATGGGCGATACGATCTTTCTGAAAGCCGTCACCAACAGCGTCGTCTACATGCTGTTGACGCTCGTCATCCTTATTCCTCTTCCGATGCTGCTGGCGGTGTTGATCAACAGCAAAGTGATGTGGGGCCGGGAAATATTTAAGTCGGCGTTTTTCTTCCCTGCTTTGACGTCCGTCGTCGTAGCCGGCACGATATTCCGGCTCATGTTCGGCGAGATGGACACGTCGCTGATCAACAGCGTTCTGGGCTGGTTCGGCATGGAGCCCGTCAAGTTTCTGAAAGGACAGATAACCGGGTTCATCGCCCTGCTGGCGCTGGCTACGTGGAGATGGCTTGGGGTTAACATGCTTTATTTCTTGTCCGGCCTGAAGAACATTCCCGACGATTACTACGAAGCCGCTTCGATCGACGGGGCGTCGACGTTTCAGAAATTTACCCGGATTACCGTTCCGCTCCTGAAGCCTACGACGATCTATGTCGTGACGATCAGCATTTACGCGGGTCTTGCCATGTTCATCGAAAGCATCATGCTATGGAACGGCAACAATTCGCCGAAGAACATCGGCCTCACCATCGTCGGCTACCTGTACCGGCAAGGCATCGAGAAAAACGATCTCGGCTATGCGGCAGCCGTCGGCATCGTGCTGCTGGTCATTGCGATGGCGATCAACCTGACGCAGCTTGCCTTTACCGGCATGTTCAAGAAGGGGGATTAAGATGAGCAAATCATTAACGACCGTAAACAAAATCGTCCTCTTCGTTCTATTTGCGATCATCAGCATCCTGATTCTGATCCCTTTTTATGCCATAGCGTTAGGCTCTTTCAAGCCGGGCAAAGAATTGGTCCGCCAAGGGCTGAACCTGAAGCTGGACTTCTCGGTCATGAGCTTCGATAACTTTGTATTCCTGTTTACCGGCGATCACGCTTATTTCACGTGGTTTACCAATTCGCTTCTGCTGACGATCGTTCAAGTCGTGCTTACGCTTCTGATCAGCGCGACGGTCGCATACGGCTTTGCCGCATACGAGTTCAGGGGCAAAAACTTCCTGTTCATCTGCGTGCTTCTCATTATGATGGTGCCGTTCGAAATCTTGCTGATGCCGCTGTACACGTTAACGTACAATATGGGCTTGATGAACAGTTATTCGGCCATCATCCTGCCGGGCGTCGCAAGCGCTTCGACGATCTTTTTCTTCCGCCAATATTTGCGCGGCGTTCCGAGCGAAATCATCGACGCGGGCAGAGTCGACGGCGCTTCCGAATACGGCATCTACGCCCGTCTCATTCTGCCGGTCATGAAGCCCGCCTTCGCGGCCATGGCCATTCTGAACGGCATGAACAGCTGGAACAACATCCTGTGGCCGTTCATGGTCATCAGCGACGCGGGCAAATATACGCTGCCGATCGGCCTGAAGACGCTGCTGACGCCTTACGGCAACAACTACGATCTGCTGATCGTCGGCTCCTTCTTCTCGATCCTGCCGATTCTCATCCTGTTCCTGGCGTTCCAGAAATATTTCATCGACGGCATGACCGCCGGCGCGGTCAAAGGATAGCGAATAAGCGGAAGACGCATAGCGGCATCGCCCTTGCTGCAAGGGACGATGCCGCTATGCGTGTTGCCCGCCTCGGGGACGTCAGCATTATTCGTCTATCCCCGCGCGATCTTCCCGCCAAGCTTCATCCTCTTCATTCGGCTTCGCTCCATGGCCGATTGATCGTATCCATCACTCGTTGTACCCGCACCCCATCCTCGAACGCCGGAAGCGCCGGAGCCTCCTCGCCGCGGATCGCCCTCGCCAGTTCGCCGTATAACGACCATTGCGCATGGATGTAGCCTCTGATCTCGGGGGCAAACAATCGGGCATCCAACGGTTGTTCTACCGGAACCGCTTTATAACCGGAGCTTCCGGAAGAAGCAAACGTCAGTTGCTTATCGTGCAGGAGCAACGTTCCTCCCGAGCCATGAATTTCAAGCCTCGCCGGGCGAATCGTAGACGAAGCGATAAACTGCAAAGCAAACGAGCCCCCGTCCGGCCATATCCCGTGTACAAAAAAGGAATCGTCCGCCCCTTCCGGACCCGGAATGCTTTCCCTGGCCGTGAACCCATGATATAACTTCATCGGGCCGAACCAGTACTGCAGCGCATCAATCATATGCGATCCGACGGCGCCCAGCATTCCTCCGCCTTTTCCCGAAACCGTCTCCCATTCGCTCCGAGCTTTGCGTTTCTGCGGCCGAAGCGGCCATGCCTCCGCCCAATCGACATGATAAAGAGCGCCAAGCTTACCTGCGTCCAAAATCCTCTTTATCGCTTGACGTTCCGGTGAAAACCGCCACTCGAAGTTGATCGCCGCGATCCGGCCCGCCCGCCGGGCAGCGCAGTGCATCGCAGACGCCTGATCGGCGTTTAACGCAGGCGGCTTTTCGCAAAGCACATGAAGCCCCGCCTCCAGACAAGCTAATGACATCTCCGAATGAAGCGACGGTTCCGAAGCTATTACGGCCAGATCAAGCCGCGCTTCCGCTATCATGCGCCTCCAATCCTGATACGCCTGTGAAAGGCCGAGACGTTCCGCCGCGGCTTGAGCCCTTCCCGGTCGGATGCTGCTAATCGCGACCAATTCGTACTCCGGATGCCGCTTTAGAACGGGACCGTGCACCTGCGCGCCGAATCCCGTTCCGATGATGCCGGTCCGAATCGCCAATCGAACTCCCCCTTTACTCGAATTAATTCAATTATAAATAGGGCGGGCCTTCCCACGCTAATTATGAAAAAAGCCAAGCTTGGCCCCGAACCGCACTTTTCTGCAATCGAAAAGTACAGTTTGCCGTCGCTTGGCTTTTCTCTATGCTCCTTTACCATCCGTCCGAACGATGTCGCCGGTAACTATTTCTTCAATTCTTCAATCCCTCTTTGAAGCTGCGTGTCCTCCTGCTCCAGCTTCGCCGACAATAGCTCAATCATCCGGTAAGCGGTCTTGCCGTCGTATTCGCCCGTCGCTTCAAGCCCTTCCGCCTGCTGAAACGCGCGCAGCGCCGAAGCCGTCTGCTCGCCGAAATAACCGATGTCGCCGACGGGGCCGTACCCAAGCGTCTTCAGCATCGTCTGCAGCGTCTTCACGTCGTCGCCGTAGCTTCCGAGCTTCAGCTTGCTGCTCGACGAAATAGCCTTCAAATACGCGTAATCCGGCAGCTTGATCTCGATATCCGGCTTGATGCCCTGCTTATGGATCCATTCGCCGTTCGGCGATTTCCACTGGGCCTGCGTCAGGCTAAGCACCGATCCGTCCTTGAATTGGCTGAACGCTTGCACGATTCCTTTGCCGAACGTCTTCTCCCCGATGACGACGGCTCCGGCCGATTCCTTTAATGCCGCCGTCAGCACTTCGCTCGCGCTTGCCGATTGTCCGTTCACCAATACGGCGATCGGAATGTTCCAGGCTTCCTTTTGCCTCGATTTGTACGTAATGACCGGCTTCTCGTCTTTATAGGCCACCTGCACCACCGTTTTATCCTTCGGCACAAGCATATCGGCGATTTCGAGAGTCGGTTCGAGCAGCCCGCCCGGATTCGAACGCAAATCGAGCAGCAGCCCTTTCATTTCCCCTTCCTTCTTAAGCGCCGCAATGGCCGCATCGAACTCCTCGGCCGTTTTTTCGGCGAACCGGCTAATCGTAACGAGGCCGATACCGTCCTCCAGCATACGGTAGCTTACCGTCTCCACCGGAATCGCTTCCCTCGTCAGCTCGAAATCGATCGCCTCCTGTTCCCCCGGGCGCTCCACGGTCACCTTCACTTTCGTTCCTTTGTCCCCGCGCAGCTTGCCGACCAAATCCTGAAGCGTCAGCCCTTCCACGGAATTCCCGTCAACGGCCGTAATTCTATCGCCGGGCAGCAAGCCGGAACGCTCCGCCGGCGCGTCCTTCGTCAAGGCGTTAATGACGAATTGGCCGTCCTCCTGCCGGACCTCCGCCCCGATGCCGTAAAACTCTCCTTCGTAGCTATCCTTGTAAGCTTCGCCAAGCTCGCCGGCCATATAGCTGGAATACGGATCGCCAAGCGAAGCGACCATCCCCTCCGAAGCGCCGTCGATTAACTTCTTCGCGTCCGCGCCCTCCAAATATTTATCCATAATCGTTTGATAAGAAGCGGCAAAATTATGAAATGCGGGCTCCTTCAGCATCGGATACCGGTAAAGCATCCACCCCCAGCACAGCAAAAAACCGACCGCCGCGCATACAATCGCGCCGGCGACGGTCTTCCAGCCCCGCTTGTTCTCTTTTCCATCCTTCATGTCGTACATTTGTTCATCTCCCGTATGCGCATGGCTCGCAGGCCATCCTTCGTTTCCGATAACCCGGTAAGCCTTAATTATATCGCACTCGCGGCGAATAGTTAAATAACGGACGGCAGCGCCGGCCATTCACGTCAAAAAAATCCAAAAACCGATTGACACCGGCACCCGTCCCATATTATTATCACATCGAAGAATGATAATCATTATCAAACAACTAGATCCGGCCGAGTTCGCTTTGAACCCGGCTTCCCTTTTACCGACCGGATGAGAATGATTATTATTAACATTTTTATAAAGGGGAGTTTTCTCGGATGTTAAGGTCAAGAAAGCTTATGGTTGTTACGGCTTACGTGCTGCTGGTTGTGGCCGTTATCGCCGGCTGCGGACAAGCGCAGGGCGAGACTCGCGTGCCCGAACGGCAGGAGCAGGAGAGCACATCGGGCTCGGGAGGCGGCGGCGCAGCCGGAAACGGCGGACAAACCGAAGCCGGGAACGGGCAAGTCCGAACGATCGAGCACGCAATGGGAACGACGAAAGTGAGCGGCACGCCGCAACGTGTTGTAACGTTGTATCAAGGCGCGTCGGATATCGCCGTCGCTTTGGGGGTAAAGCCGGTCGGGATCGTTGAATCGTGGGCGGAGCAGCCGGTCTATCAATATTTGAGAGCGGATCTTGAAGGGGTTCCGATCGTCGGCGAGGAAACGCAGCCGAACCTGGAGGAAATCGCCAAGCTGAAGCCGGATTTGATTATCGCGTCGAAACTGAGGCACGAGGCCATATACGAGCAGCTGTCGAAAATCGCGCCGACGATTACGCACGAGACCGTCTTCAAGTTTAAAGACACGGTACAATTAATGGGGCAAGCTTTGAACAAAGAAGAGCAGGCGAGCGCGCTTCTTGCCGACTGGGACGGAAGAGTCGCCGATTTCAAGCAAAAAATAGCGGCAAAGCTGGGCGATCAGTGGCCGATCGAGGCGTCGGTTCTTAATTTCAGGTCGGACCACGCCCGCATTTACGTGACGGGATATGCCGGAGACATATTGAACGAGCTTGGCTTCACCCGGTCCGAATACCAGCAGAAAGAGGCGGACAAAGGAACGGTCGTGGTGAAGCTGACGGACAAAGAAAGCATCCCGAGCATGAACGCCGAAGTCTTTTTCGTATTTTTGTCGGACCCGGGCAACGAGGAAGCCGTTCAAACCATGTACGAGGAATGGACGAATCACCCGCTCTGGAAAACGCTTGACGCGGTCAAAGCCGATCAGGTCTATATGATCGACGAGGTTGTATGGAATCTGGCCGGCGGCATCACGTCCGCCAATCTGCTTCTCGACCAGCTTTATGAGCATTTCGGACTGGAACCGTAATCGATGTTGAGCTTATTTTCGCGCACTTGGGCCAAATGGTTCGGGCTTACGTCGGGGCTGCTTCTTATGGCGGCCGCCTTCATGGCCAGCGTTTCGTTCGGTCAAACGCCGATGGAGCTGAAGACGGTTTGGAACGCTTTTTTCGCCTATGACGAAAGCGTAACGGAGCATGTTATCATTACGACTTCGAGGTTGTCCCGCGCGCTTATCGCCGCGGTCATCGGAGCGAGCCTGGCGATTGCCGGGGCGCTCCTTCAAGCGTTAACGAAAAACCCGCTTGCTTCGTCCGACATTTTCGGCATCAACTCGGGAGCCGTCTTTTTTATCGTCGCGGGGATCTCTTTTTTCTCGGTCGCTTCGCTTGTCCATTACATGTGGATCGCCTTTGCAGGAGCCGCAGTCTCGACCTTGATGGTTTACGCGCTCGGGTCTCTCGGCGGAAGAAGCGTATCGCCGATGAGATTCGTGCTGGCCGGAGCGGCGATCTCCGCCTTATTCGTCTGCTTGACGCAAGGCGCGCTCGTCACGAGCCAGCAGAACCTCGAAGGCATCTTGTTCTGGCTTGCCGGCTCCGTAGCCGGCAGAACGGCCGATATGCTGCTTCCGATATTGCCTTTTATGATCGGAGGCTGGATCGCCGCCTTCCTGCTCGCGCATCCCGTTAATATTTTGACATCGGGCGAGGATATCGCCAAAGGCTTGGGCCAACGCACGAATGCGGTCAAGCTGGCGATGATTGCCGTTATCGTCTTGCTGGCCGGCGGCTCCGTTGCGGTCGGAGGCTCGATCGGCTTTATCGGCCTCGTCGTTCCCCATATGGTTCGCGGGCTTGTCGGAACCGATTACCGGTGGATCATCCCGTATTGCGCGGTATACGGCGCCAGCCTGCTGCTGCTGGCCGACGTCGCGGCGCGGTTCATCATTATGCCGCAAGAGATGCCGATCGGCGTCATGACGGCGCTGATCGGAACGCCTTTCTTTATTTACCTTGCGCGCAGGAGGCCGGTTCAAACATGAATATCCCTTATCGAAACCGTTCGGGAACGGCTCCCTTTGCGGCCAATAAAAAAAGAGCTGCGGTTATCGCCGCCTTGACGGTCATAACCGCCGCCCTGTTTCTGGGCGGACTGTCGGTCGGCAGCACGATGCTGAATCCGGTGGATGTCGTCATCCATTTAGCGGGGGCGGGAAACGGCGATCTCGCCTTTGCCGTCGATACGGTCAGGCTGCCGCGAATGGTTCTGGCCATGCTGGCGGGAGCGGCGCTTGGCGTGGCGGGTTTGATCATGCAAGGCGTGGTCCGTAACCCGCTCGGCTCGCCGGACGTCATCGGCGTTACGGGCGGCGCCTCCTTTGCGGCCGTCTTTTTTATGACGTATCTGTCCGGCACGGTCGGCATCGGGTGGCTTCCGGTCGCTGCCATCGCCGGGGCAAGCGCCGTGTCCGCCTTGATTTACAGTTTGGCCTGGAAACGCGGCGTTTCCCCCGTTCGCCTCGTTCTCGTCGGCATCGGGCTCGCCGCGTTCACCGGAGCGCTAACGACGACGATGATCGTCATGAGCGATATCGATTCGGCGTTAAGCGCTTATCTATGGTTAACCGGGAGCGTTTACGGAGCAACGTGGAGCGATGTATACGCCCTCCTGCCATGGACGGCCGTTCTTATCCCTTTATCCGTCTTTTATTCCAGAGCCGCTGGCGTCATGGAGCTTGGCGACGAAACGGCTTCCGGACTTGGCGTACGGGTGCAGGCGCACCGGTTGTCCATGCTGGCGATCTGCGTCGCTTTGGCGGGCTCGGCCGTCGCATACGCGGGAGGCATCGGCTTTGTCGGACTCATTGCGCCCCATATGGCCCGAAAGCTGATCGGCCGCCCGTTCGGTCCTAACGTTGCCGCTTCCGCGCTAATCGGCGGAACGATCGTGGCGGCGGCGGACGTCGTGGCCCGGACCGCGTTTCTGCCGCTCGATATCCCGGCGGGCGTATTCGTATCGGGGATCGGCGCGCCGTTTTTTATCTATTTGCTTTATCGCAGCCGTCACCGGCCAGCTTAATCCGCGAAGGAGGAGTTCCATTATGCCGACCGCCATACAATCGTCGTTTACGAATGAAGAGATCGTCAACCTAACGGGGCAGTTCCGGCTGACGGCCGAAGCGTCGCCGGACCGCGCCCACTCCATACCTTCGGCGCTTCTGCTTGAAGATGAATCGTGCACCGCCTACATCGACCGGACGTCGGAGCTGTTCGGAGCGCCGCCCCGGCTCGTCGCGGGGTCGCTGTTTGCGAAACGGTACAGCTTTTTGACCGTTATCCCCGCCCTGTATGCCATGACGATGTATGACAAAGGAATGGACGTATCGGCCGGCAACGGGCATGTCGAGTCTTCGCTTCGCGACAACGGCACATGGCTGCCGAAGCTGCGCTTAACCGATTGGCGCGTTATCACGCCGACCGACGCGGACCGCCGCGCGTTCCGCGACGAGGTGATCCGGACCATATTTGCGGAGAACATCTCCAAGGTGTGGCGAACGGTCTCCCGCACGGCCAAAACGTCCGCCGCGACTTTGTGGGAAAATACGGCGGTCAACGTCTATTGGCTGTACGAGAAAAAAATAAGCGAAGGAGCGAGTCCAAGCCAGCTTGCCCGCATTCGGGACGATTATGCGTATTTGCTTACGGCGCCGGCGGCGTTGTTCGGCGAAAAAACAAACCCGCTGGCCAAATTCGACTCGCCCAAGCGGCCGGTTCCCGATAGCGGGCAGCCGATCCGCATCCGCCGAACGTGCTGCCTCTATTATCGGACGTCCGATGAGCCGTCCTATTGCTCGGTTTGTCCGAAGAACAATCATGCCGAAGCAACTTAATAGTCCTTAACCAAAGATGAACCGTATCGGCTCGCGAAACGCCCTGCGCCGGCCGGTTCCTGCCGCCTATTTGGACGTTCCGCGCGATTTCGAGTACAATCAGTTGTAACGGATTATGGATAGAGAAGGAGAGGAGCCTTAATTCATGTACAAACTGATTGCGATCGACATCGACGACACGCTGCTGGACGATAGCCTGACCGTTACGGAAGGGACCAAACAAGCGATGGAGGAAGCGATCCGGCAAGGCGTAACCGTCACCCTCGCAACCGGCCGCATGTTTGCGTCGGCGCAAAAAATCGCCCGCCAAATCGAGCTGAACGTGCCCATCATCACGTATCAAGGCGCGCTCGTCAAAACGCTGCTCGACGGCAAGGCGCTGTACGAACGGTTCGTGCCGGCAGACGCCGCGAGGGAGCTGTTCGCGTTCACCGAGGAACGCGGCTTGCATCTGCAGCTCTATGCGGACGATATTCTGTATACGAAAGAAGACAACGACAAAATCCGGAAATACTCGAAGCTGACCAACATTCCGTATGTGGTGGAGCCTGATTACGAAAAGCTGGTGGAGCAGCCGACGCCCAAAATGCTCATCATCGACGATCCCGATTATTTGGACCGGCTCATTCCCGAACTGAAGGCGTTGATCGGCGACCGCACCCATATTACGAAATCGAAGCCGCATTACTTGGAAATCATGCATAAGGAAGGCACCAAAGGACACGCGCTTCGCTTCCTGGCTTCGCATATCGGCTGCACGATGGAGCAAACGATCGCCATCGGCGACGCCTGGAACGATCACGAAATGATCGAATCCGCCGGCCTTGGCGTGGCGATGGGCAACGCAATTCCCGCGCTCAAGGAAATCGCCGATTATGTGACGCGGACCAACAACGAAGAAGGCGTCCGGCATGTGATCGAGAAATTCATATTGCAGCGCGCATAAGACGCTCCCAACCCCCTAAATCCCCCTTGTCGTAAGGGGGACCCCAAGGGGCGTAGCTCCTGAAGGCCACCCCAAAAGAAATAACGAACATTGCGACAGAGCTGCAGAGAACATCATCCGTGCAAGGAGCGCTTCTGTCCCTGCGGGACACGCTGCAAGTTAGTCCATTCGAACAAAAAAAGCCATCGCGACGATACGCTTAACGGCGTTTCGTCGCGATGGTTTTTTGGCGTGTATTGCGTTACGTCTATTTCGTTATAGCTTTTTTTGAGCGTACCGCTCTTATCCTACAAATCCGCAAGCACCTGGTACCATACGCCTTTCTTCGAATAAAGCTCGCTCCGCACCTTGTCCCAGCCGCCCAAATACGAGATGTCGAACAATCCGGACGGAACCTCGTATTTGCCCGCCACTTCTTGCGCCACCCGCTCGTTGACCGGGCGGAAGCCGTAATCGGCGAATATGCGCTGCGCCTCTTCGGTTTGCAAGTACGCGACGAACGCCTCCGCCACCTCGCGCGTTCCGTGCTCGTCGGCGTTGCGGTCGACGACCGCGGCCGGATTCTCGATCAAGATCGTCGAGCTCGGCACGACAATGTCGTAATCGACGCCTTGCTTGATCCGGGCAAGCAGCTCGTTCTCGTACGTGACGATGACGTCGCCTACGCCGAATTCAAACGCAGCCATCGAAGCGCGCCCGCTTTTGTCCAGCGATTCCACGTTCGCGTGAACGGCTTTCAGGAAGCTTTTGGCGTAAGCCGGATCCTTCCGGCCCGTCTCGGCTTCCGACTTCTTCAATCCGGCTCCGTACATGGCGTTAATGTCCCATTGGGCGCCGCCCGACGTCTTCGGGTTCGGATACAGTACCTTAACCCCTTTGCGGGTCAAATCCTCCCAATCGCGGATTTGCAGCGGATTGCCGGGGCGCGTCCCCATCACGACGATGGAGCGCGTAATCATGCCGCCTCCGGCCCCGCTTTTCCAATCGTGGGTAATGAGACCGGCATCGGCGATTTTGTCGACGTCGCCTTCCATCGCCAGCATCGTTACATCGGCCTCGAAACCGCCTACGATGGCTCTCGCCTGCGTTCCCGAAGCTTCGTACGATTCCTGGAAAACGACCGTTTGTCCCGTCTTCTCCAGCCAATACCGCTGAAAGGCGGGCAGCAGCTCCTTAAACGCGTCCTTTACGACGGAATACGCTCCGATTACAAGCGTTACATCGCCGCTTTGCGCGGTAGATCCGGAAGGTTGTTCTTCATCCGCCCGTCCGCCTGCGGAGCAGCCTGCCGCAACGAGCAGCAGCGCGGCAAGCAGCAGAGCGAACGCCTTCCGGCTTGTAAATCGAACTCGCGACACTTTTGTGCACCTACCTCCGGGTGAAAATCGGAATCATCGTTTAAATATAAATCGGCATCGGGTCGACCTTCAGCCGGTTTTCGGCAATCCAGCTTTTCTCGTCGTTAAACAGATAAGCCCGGTGCAGCAAGATGCTGACCCGCTCGTTCGGGTGAAGCACTTCGCTTTCCAGCGGGCGGTACGTCACGAGCTTCACGCCGTCCGCTTCCAGCTCCACCAGCCATTCGCTGCCGCGGAAGTGGACATGCTTCACAATACCGTCCATCGCGGCCGACGCGAGCCGAATCTCGCCGGGCTTGCCTACCTCGATATATTCCGGCCGGACAAGCGCCTTCGTCCCGTTGCCCGCCGCATCCTCGAAGCCTTTCAGGCCGGCGACGTCCTCGACGATCGTCGATTCGCCGATAAAGCTCGCCACGAAAGGCGTCTGCGGATTTTTGTAAATATCCCAAGGCGTTCCCTTCTGCTCTAGCCTTCCTTTATTGATAATCATAATTTCGTCGGCGACTTCGATCGCTTCGTCCTGGTCGTGCGTAACGAAGATCGACGTAATGCCGACGCGCTCGATCATTTCCTTCAGCCATGTGCGAAGCTCCGTCCGGATTTTGGCGTCGATGGCGGCGAACGGCTCATCCAGCAGCAGCAGCTGCGGCTCCGGCGCCAGCGCTCTCGCGAATGCGACCCGCTGCCGCTGTCCGCCGGACAGCTGGTGGGCGTAGCGGTGCTCGAAGCCTTTGAGGCCCGTCAGCTCGACCAGCGACATGACCCGCTCGCGGATCCGCTCTTTGGATTGCTTCTTCACCTTTAAGCCGAAAGCGATATTATCGTAAACGGTCATATGCTTGAACAAAGCATAGTTCTGAAATACGAAGCCGATTCCTCTCTCCTGCGGCGGCAAATCGTTCACCCGCTGTCCATGGAACAATATATCGCCCGAGGACGGCGTCTCAAGGCCCGCAAGCATGCGGAGGATCGACGTTTTGCCGCCGCCGCTCGGTCCCAGCAAGCCGATCAGATGGCCTTTTTCGATCTGAAAGCTTACATTTTGCACCGCATGGAAATCGCCAAAGCTTTTATTTAAATTCCGGACCTCGATATGCATCGCTTAGTGCACTTCCTTTCGTTTTTTCGCCCATTCCATCAGCAGCAGCAAACCGATCGAAAACGCCGCAAGCACAAGCGCCACGACATTTGCCGCAACGAGGTTGAAATTTTCTACGTCCTGATACACAAGCGTCGTAGCCGTCTGCGTCTTGTTGATGATGTTGCCCGACACGACCAGAACGGCTCCGAACTCGCCGAGCGAGCGGGCCACGGTAAGGACGACGCCGTAGATGACGCCCCACCGGATCGAAGGCCAGGTTACCTTCCAGAACGTATACCACGGGTAGGCGCCAAGCATCGATGCCGCTTCCTCCTGCTGGGTGCCGATCTCCTGAAGCACCGGCATCACCTCGCGCACCATAAGCGGGAACGTCACGAACAGCGTGGCCAGAATTATGCCCGGCAGCGCGTACACGACGGATACGCCCGCCCTCTCCAGCAGCGCCCCGGCCGCCGTATCCGGACCCAATATAAGAACGATCATCAACCCGCCGATAACGGGCGATACGGCATAAGGCAAATCGACGATGCTGTTCAGCAGCCTTTTCCAACGTTCGCCAAGCCAAGGCGCCCGAACGAGATAAATCGCCAGCATCACGCCGAACAGCGTATTGATAATCGTAACGATCACAACGATAATGCCGGTCATCATTAAAGCGTGCAGCGCTTCGGGCCGGGTTAAGCCGTCGATAAAACCGGACCACCCTTCCGACCATGCGCTGGTAAATATTCTGAGCAGCGGAATAATAAGCAAAACGGCAAAAACAAAGTAAGTAGCCAAAATTAACGGTTTTCTCATCGGCCCAGCCTCCTCGCTTGAACGAGGTTGATGAACCAAAGAATAACGAACGAGAGCGTAAGCAGCAGCACGGATACGGCGGCAGCCCCTTGCGGGTTGTCGCTTTCGATCTCGCCGAAAATATAAACGGAAGCGATCAGCGTTTTGCCCGGAATATTGCCGGCTACGAGCACGACCGCGCCGAATTCGGCAAGCGCCCGGGAGAACGCCAGCATCGCGCCGCTTACGATTCCCGGCAGCATCGACGGAAGCACGATCCGGACGAACGTCCGGGCTTTCGACGCGCCCAGCGTATAAGCGGCCTCTTCCTCCGATTTGTCCAATTCCTCCAACAGCGGCTGAACCGCGCGAATGACAAACGGGAACGTGACGAATACCATCGCAATGACGATCGCAGGCTCGTGAAATACGATTTCAAGTCCCATCTGGCCGAATAGGCTGCGCGGGCCAAGCAACAGCAATATCATTAAGCCGCCGACGGCCGTCGGCAGCGCAAACGGCAAATCGACGAGGCTGTTCAGCAGGCTGCGTCCCGGAAACCGGTAACGGATTAGCACCCAGCCGACCATCGTGCCGAGCGCCATATTAATGAGCGTCGAAATCAGAGCAAGCTTGATCGTAAGCAGCACCGCTTTCCAAGCGAGCGGATCGGACACGCTCTCCCAGAAAGGGACGAACCCCTGCGAGAAGGATTGGGTATAAATTCCGATAATGGGAAATACGATAAGGACGATAAAATACAACAGTACCGCGCTGCGAAAGCCGAAACTCCATCCTCGGCCCCGAAACATAGCATTCACTTGTGACTTAACCTCCAAACCGTCGGCTCGAGCCGTAGGCATGCCCTCAACGTCGAATAAGATAATTCCTATTAGGATACTAGGTATTTCAAATTTAACAGAAAAAGGAGCATGGCGTCAATGCTTTTTTACCAATTCTTATTGGCGATAGCAGCAACCTTTAACCGCGGCCGACCATTCTCGAAGAGCTTCGGCGAAAAAATCTTTCTCAAATTTTCTGATGGAGCATATAGCGGTTGCTTATATATAGATGTTTATTCAGAAATGGGCGAATGGTTCGCAATGAGATGCCGATCTGCGGATTCGTGAACGAGATATTTGACCAAAATAAAACCGCCTTTACGAAAAGGCGGTAAATTGAACTGGCGTATCCGTTGAATAACGGACTCGCCAAAGATTTATTTTGTTATTGTCTGACGCGACCCGGCAAATTGATGCTCATGTTGGCGAAGTCAAATGCGGCGGAATTGTCGTCTTCATAAACGGGGAAGGGATCCTAAAGTTTCCAATTCTACACCTCTTCCCGGTTTTGGGGCTTTAGGTAAACAATCCGCCTAAACGATCATCGGCTGGAGGCGGAGCGCCCAAATGTCTTGCCATCCATACGATTTGACCTTTGTGATGAAATTCGTGTGTCTCTACATGAGTTAACAGTCTTCACATCGTATTCCCATATCAAAAATACCATTTACTCCCCTTCAATGAAATACAGGCTTTCGCCTTGGGCGATAACCGCCTGCCCCTGGGTCAAGTCGGTGATCCAAGCGATAAAGTCATCCGCCTCCGGCTCCTCGGGCAAGCACCTCACCGTTACCCGATCGGTAAAATCGGTTCCGCCAACACGAACGGCGCGCCCGTGCAGCTCGTTCTCCAGCTTGCCGTACCACGTATAATCGACCTCGACGAACACTTCCCGATGAAGCACGCGAACGATTTCTCCGGCCGCTTCGATGCCTGCGACAGCCCCGTCCGTGTAGGCCCGAACAAGTCCGCCGGCGCCGAGCATAATACCTCCGAAGTAACGGGTAACGACGACGGCGACGTTTTTGAGCCCTTTGTTCTTGATCACTTCAAGTATCGGTTTGCCGGCCGTGCCGCTCGGCTCCCCGTCGTCCGAAGACTTCTGGAACTGATCGCGTTCCCCGACCATATAAGCGGAGCAATTGTGAGTGGCGGTCCGATGCTGGCGTTTGATTTCCTCGATGAATGCAATCGCCTCCTCCTCGCTCTCGACAGGCTTTGCATGGCCGATAAAACGCGATTTTTTAATGACGATTTCCTGAACGCCCTCCTGCCGGATTGTCCGGTAACGAGTCAGGCTCATAGCTTTCCCCTCCTTTCCCATATAACAAAAAAACGGCGCGGAAGCCGGAAGCAGCCGAAGCCGCTCCTTCTCCCGCGCCGCGCTTGATTCGCCAAGCGGCGCTTACAGCCGCGCTTCCAGCTCGGCTTTTTCTTTCTCGTAGCCCGGTTTGCCAAGAAGCGCAAACATGTTTTTCTTGTACGCTTCCACGCCCGGTTGGTCGAACGGGTTAACGCCCGACAGGTAACCGCTGACGCCGCAAGCTTTCTCGAAGAAGTATACGAGATAGCCGAACGTGTAAGGCGTCATGTCTGCGATGTTCACGATCAGGTTCGGTACTTGACCGTCCGTATGCGCAAGCAGCGTGCCTTGGAACGCTTTTTTGTTGACGAAGTCCATCGTCTTGCCCGTCAGGAAGTTCAAGCCGTCCAGGTTGTCCTCGTCATGGCCGATCGTAATGTGCTCCGCCACTTCGTTTACTTGGATAACCGTCTCGAAAATGTTGCGGTTGCCTTCCTGGATGAATTGACCCATCGAGTGAAGGTCCGTCGAGAAGTCAACGGATGCCGGATAGATGCCTTTGTAATCCTTGCCTTCGCTTTCGCCGTACAGCTGCTTCCACCATTCCGACACGTAGTGCAGGTTCGGCTCGTAGTTGACGAGAATTTCCGTTACTTTGCCCTTGCGGTACAAAGCGTTGCGGACAGCCGCATATTGGTAAGCTTCGTTTTCCGCCAGGTTCGGGTTGCTGTATTCCTTGGAAGCGTCGGCAGCGCCTTTCATCATCGCTTCGATGTCGATGCCGGCAGTCGCGATCGGCAGAAGGCCTACTGCGGTCAGCACCGAATAACGGCCGCCTACGTCGTCAGGAATGACAAACGATTCGTAGCCTTCTTCGGTCGCGAGTTTTTTCAGGGCGCCTTTCGCCTTGTCCGTCGTGGCGTAAATGCGTTTGCGAGCTTCTTCCTTGCCGTATTTCTTTTCCAGTTCTTCGCGGAAAATGCGGAAAGCGATAGCCGGCTCGGTCGTCGTGCCGGATTTGGAGATGACGTTGATCGACCAGTCGCGGCCTTCCAGCAGCTGAAGCAGGTGCGTTACGTAAGTGGAGCTGATGTTGTTGCCGGCGAACAGCACTTGAGGCGTCTTGCGCTGCTCCTTCGGCAGCATGTTGTAGAACGAATGCGACAGCATTTCGATCGCGGCGCGCGCGCCGAGGTACGAACCGCCGATACCGATTACGACCAGCACGTCGGAGTCGCCTTGGATTTTTTTGGCGGCTTGTTGAATGCGCGCAAATTCCTCTTTATCGTAGTTAACCGGAAGGTCGATCCATCCGAGGAAGTCCGATCCGGCTCCCGTTCCGTTATGTAGTTGCTCGTGGGCAAGCTTAACCGGCTGAGCCAGGTTGTCGATTTCATGTTGACCAACAAAGGCAAGCGCTTTGCTGTAGTCGAATTTTACCGTTTTACTCATTGCTTAATTGACCTCCTACAGGCTTGAATTAAAAAAACAATACGTCCGCTGATTGCGCGCTGCAATTAAGAATAGCGAATTTGACTTATAAAAACAAGTTTTTAAGCCATGAAAAATCAATGAAGAAACTTTATAATAAGGATAAAGTTCCTTTATACCGGAACGATAAAATCGATGCCGCCGCAGCAAAAAACCGGATATTACGCGGATGTAATCGTTTCCCAATAACGCTGCGCATCCAGCTTCTGCATCCGAAAGGATGACGGCAAGGAGGAAAAAATGATGAAAAAAATCGGATTTATCGGGCTTGGCGTCATGGGTTACGGCATGGCCGCCAATCTCATTCGCAAAGGTTACGGCGTCACCGTCTACAACCGGACTCCGGGCAAAGCCGAAGGGCTGCTGGAGCTCGGAGCGAAAGAAGCTGGCTCGGCGGCCGAAGCCGGAGCCGAAGCCGACGTGATCCTAACGATGATCAGCAACGACGACGCGATCCGCGAAGTCTACTTCGGCGAGCAGGGGGTCCTCGAAGCGGTCCGCCCGGGCGTCGTCGTCATCGACAGCAGCACCATCTCGCCGTCCTTGGCTCGGGAACTGGCGAACAAGGTGGAGCAGCGCGGCGGGAAGTTTCTCGATGCGCCGGTTACCGGCAGCAAACCGGCCGCCGATGCCGGCACGCTCGTTTTTATGGTCGGCGGCGAGTCCGAAACGCTGAAGCAAGTTGAGGACGTTCTTTCGGCGATGGGCACCAAAATCATCCCGATGGGCTTGAACGGTACCGGAGCGGTTGCAAAGCTTGCCCACAACACGATTGTCGGCATCAATATTGCCGCGTTATCCGAAGGGCTGGCGATCGCGACGAGCGGCGGCCTCGACGGCAGCGCATTTCTTGAGCTCGTCAAAGCCGGCAGCGCCGGCAGCAAACAGGCGGAGCTGAAGGGAGACAAGCTGCTGCAAGGCGATTACGACGTGCAGTTTTCGCTGGCGCTTATGCTGAAGGATTTGAAGCTTTCTTCGGTGCTGTCCGATCAGATGAACGTGCCGACCCCGATGCTCGAAGCGGCCAAAAGCCTGTTCGTCATCGGCGAAACGATGGGGCTGTCCGGCCTCGATATGTGCAGTGTCGCCCAAGCGTACGAGCAATGGACGGGCCGCAAGTTCAGCGAAAGCGTCAACGCGGCCAAAAAGTAGCCGGCCGGTACGGCCTTTACAACTGCCGGAAGCTCTTTTATAATGGCAATTGAATTTCATACGCACGTCTGGGAGGAGCCTGTCAAAGACGGGCTCCTCCTGTTGTTTTTCAACTATGCCGCAAACTTCAGGGGGAGCTATGGAACCGCAAGCTTATTATGCAATCGTTATTTTCCTCGTGGTATACGCCCTTATTATCTCGGAAAAAATCCACCGGACGATTCTCGCCATGCTGGGCGGCGTCGTCATGGTGGCGTTCGGCATCGTCGACCAGGAAACCGCGCTGCACCACGTCGACTTCAATACGCTGGGCCTGCTGATCGGCATGATGATCATCGTCAGCGTTACGGCCGATACCGGACTGTTCAAATTCGTCGCCGTCTGGGCCGCCAAACGCGCCAAAGGCGAACCGGTGCGCATTCTCGTCGCCTTGACCTGCATTACCGCGATCGGATCGGCTTTTCTGGACAACGTGACGACCGTCCTGCTCATCGTGCCGGTTACGTTCAGCATTACGCGCCAGCTGGGCGTGACGCCGATTCCGTATTTGCTGGCGGAAATTATGGCGTCCAATATCGGGGGGACGGCCACCTTGATCGGCGACCCGCCGAACATTATGATCGGCAGCGCCGTCGAAGAGCTGACCTTTATGGCGTTCATCGAAAATTTGACGCCGGTCGTTCTCATCGTGCTGTTAACGCATATCCCGCTGTTTGTCCTGCTGTTCCGCAAACGGCTCCATACCACGGAGGAACGCAAAGCGGGCATTATGCGGATGGAAACGGCAGGACTTATCACCGACCGCAAGCTGATGAAGCTGTGCCTTGCGATTACGGGGCTGACGATACTCGGCTTTTTCCTGCACCAAGCGCTTCATATCGAATCGGCGACGGTGGCGCTCGCCGGCGCCTTCGTCCTGCTGCTTTTTGCGGGCGAGCATCGGATGGAGCAAGCGCTCACCCGCGTGGAATGGACGACGATTTTCTTTTTTGTCGGGCTGTTCGTGCTGGTGTCCGGCCTGGAGGAGACGGGCGTCATCGCCGAGCTTGCCTCGAGGGCGGTGGAGTGGACCGGCGGCGATCCGGTGGCGGCTTCGATGCTTATTCTGTGGCTTAGCGCTATCGCTTCCTCTTTCCTGGACAATATCCCGTTTGTCGCGACGATGATTCCGATGATCCAGGAAATGGGCCGGATGGGCGTAACGGATCTGGAGCCGTTATGGTGGAGCCTTGCGCTCGGCGCTTGCTTGGGCGGCAACGGCACGCTGATCGGCGCCAGCGCCAACCTGGTCGTCGCGGGCCTGGCCGGCAAGGAAGGATACCCGATCCGGTTCGTTCCGTACTTGAAAATCGGGTTCCCGCTCATGCTTTTGTCCATTGCGATATGCAGCGTTTATATTTATTTGCGTTATTTGCTGTAGCCTACCGGTACGCGCCGCAAAACCGAAAAAGCGCTCCATGTCTCGTCTTCCGACGGGTATGGAGCGCTTGTTCCGTTTATGGGCTGTTCAGATCAGGTCGGTCAGCAATCGGGCCGCCAGCTGCCCGACCCGGTCCTTATGTTGCCTGATCGTCGTCAATCTTGGATTGCTGAAACGGCAGGCGTCAATGTCGTCGCAGCCTCGAAATGGTCTTACTTTTCATCCGACGGCTTCAGTATGGGAGAGCGCCGATGCCGCGTCGCCTGCTCGAACGCATAGGCCAGCCGCAGCAGCGTCGGCTCGCTGTACGCTTTGCCGATAAAGGTCATCCCTTGAGGCCCTTTCGTATTGTACCCGCCCGGATCGAGGAGGCCCTCTTCCGCATAACCTCCCGGGACCGTAATCGACGGATAACCCGCCCGAGCGGCCACGTCGTTCAAATCCTCGTCGCCGAGTATAAGCAAGGCGTCAAGCCGATGCGCATCGATCGCATAATCGATACCTTGAGCACGGGCCATCTCCCGGTTGAGCGCTTTACTCGCCAAATATTCGGGTTCCGTCAACGTTCCGCTTGTCTCTTCCGCCCACAGCAGCACATCCTGCCCGTAGCGAAGCGCCCGCTCCGCATTCGCTTCATTGTAGGCGATCAGCTCTTTCAAGCTCCGAACCGGCTGATCTTCGCCGAGGCCGGCAAGGTAATCGTTTAACCCCTTTTTGAACTCGTAGCGCATCACGTTCGCATCCCATTCCGTCCGTTCGCAAGGAAGCTCCACCGGGTCTTCGAGGATCGCGCCTTCCTTCCGAAGGACTTCTATGGCCGCTTCCGCCACGGCAAGCCGATGGGTTTCCAGCTTTCCATAATAATAGCGGGGAATGCCGATACGAGCCCCCCGCAAGCCATCCCGCCGCAAAAAAACAGTGTAATCCGCATGCTTGCGAACGTCGGCGCTGGCGGTCATCGCGTCCCGCTCGTCGGATCCTGCGATAACGCCGAGCATAACGGCCGCGTCCGTCACCGTTCTTGTCATCGGACCCGCCGTATCCTGGGTTATGCTGATCGGAATGATGCCCGATCTGCTGACCAGACCGACCGTCGGCTTCAAGCCGACAATGTTGTTCTGGCTGGCAGGGCTAATAATGGAGCCGCTCGTCTCCGTTCCGACCGCGGCCGCCGCCAGATGAGCCGCCACGGCGGCAGCCGACCCCGAGCTGGAGCCGCCGACGAACAGCTCGCCCGGACCGTGCGGATTGAGCACCAATCCGCCGCGCGAGCTGTAGCCCGCCCACATCGTAGACGACATGAAGTTCGCCCATTCCGTCATATTCGTTTTGCCGAGGAATACGGCGCCGGCCGCTCTTAGCCGCGCAGCGACCCCGGAATCCCGCTCCGCATGCCAATTCGCCAGAGCAATCGACCCGGCGCTCGTATGCATCCGGTCCGCCGTGCCGATATTATCCTTGAGCAAGACCGGAATGCCGTGCAGCGGTCCGCGGCTCCCTGCCGTTAGGCGTTCACGGTCAAGCTCTCTCGCGAGCTCGAGCGCGTCCGGATTTAGCTCCAAGATCGAGTTTAACAATCGGTCGTAACGTTCAATCCGGTCCAAATACCATTGCACGAGCTTCTCCGAATTGAGCTCCCCGTTCTCCATCGCCGACTGCAAGTCTAATAGGCTTGCTTCCAAAAGCCATTTTTCGATTACGGAGTCAGTCATCCGTTTCTCCTTCCCGCCGTCCAAGCCCCGGCATCAAAAAGTACCCTCGTTTCTATTTTTGCGGAATTAGCCCGACAACCCGGCCTCCTTCACCTTGGCGACCGCCTCGGCCCGGTCGGAAACTTGAAGCTTGTTGAATATATTCGTCATGTAATTGGAGACGGTCTTCGGGCTTAACATGAGACGCTTTGAAATTTCGGCATTGGAAATCCCTTCGACGACCAGACCAAGCACCTCTCTTTCCCGATAAGTCAGCTCGGTGAACGAATCCAGGCGATGCGTCGGTCTCGTAACGAAATCGATCATGCGGGCCGCGACGTCGCCGCTGAAGATGGCTTCGCCGGAAGCAACGGCCCAGATGGCCCGAATGATATCGTCCCTGTCCGAATCCTTTAGAATATATCCTCGCGCGCCCGCTTTCATGGCCGTAATGACCGAGGCGTCGTCCTTGAACATCGAGCAGATCAGAATACCGATTTGCGGTTCGGCCGACCGAATTTGCGCGGTGGCCTCAATCCCGTTCAGTCCGGGCATGCGTATATCCATCACCACGATATCGGGCTTCAGCTCAAGGGCCAAACGCACCGCGTCCTCTCCCGTTGCCGCTTCGCCTACGACCGTCAGGCCCTCGGCGTTCTCCAGAATGCTTCGAACCCCCTCCCGAAACATCGGATGGTCGTCGGCAAGCAAAATACGCAGCATTTTAAACCTCCTTCCCTTTAACGATTCCCGCTCGCAGCGGCAGCGCCGCGGATACATGCGTCCCGCCCGCTTCGGCGCTCTCAATCGTACAGCGGCCTCCCAACTCTTCGGCCCGTTCCCGAAGGGAGAACAAGCCGAGCCCGCCTTCCTGCTGCGCCGGGCTTGCGCCAAGTCCGACTCCGTTATCGACAATGTCGATCTTCATCATGCCGTCACCCTCCATGAGGACGATCCGGACTAAACAAAAGCTCGCCCGCGCATGTTTTACGACATTGAGCATCGCTTCCGTCACGATCCGGTAAGCGCCTACCTCGACCGCGGCCGGCAGCGGGGGCAGCTGCTCCGGCAGATCCAGCTCCACCCGAAGCGGCTCGGCCGCCGCGATATCCTTCACCCGCTGCAGCTGCAGAAGCTGTTCGACGCGCTGTCCGATTGCTCCGCTTAGTCCAAGCTCATCCAGCGCCTGCGGTCTTAAATCGTAAACGATCCCTCTTATTTCGTTTACGGTTTCCCCGATGTCTTGCTTGAACTTGTTCATAATGTCGATGGCTTTATTCGGATCCTTCCGTATCCAATCGACGACCAGATCGGAGGTCAGACGCATAGCCGCCAATCGCGGCGCAATATCGTCGTGAAGATTTTTGCGGATCGACCTTCGCTCCTCTTCCCTTGCAAAAATAAGCTGCTCCCGCATCTCCTGCAAATCGCCCAGCAGCATCCGGATGTCCATCGCTTGCTTTACGCCTTGCACAACAACCCCCGCTTGGCGCGCGAGGATGTTCAGCAGCTTCCAGTCCGCATCGCTAAAGCTTTCCTCCGGACCGCGCGTGCATACGAGCAAGGAGCCGAGCTCTTGCCCGCCGGCGACCAGCGGAAGCTGCGATACTTTGCCGCCTGCCTCGAATCCGGCCGAAGCCATGCGCTGCGCTTCGCCTTGATGCGTCACGTGAATGGCGGCATAAGGAAGGCGAAGCGAGTCCTTTACGGTTCGGACAACGAGATCCAGTACGGCCTCCGGAGACGAAGGCTCCTTCAGCCGGTTCCCGAGCTTTTCCAGAACGGAGAAGGGATCGGTCTGAACCCCGTAGACGAGCCGGTTCACGCCGCGCTGCAGCTTCTCCTTCAATGGGGCAAACACGACGGCCACAATTCCCGCGCCGATCAGCGAGGAGATCATGCCCGGGTCCGAACGGAAAAGATAAGAAAGGTACCAAACGGTCAAAGAATACGTCGCTACGACGGCTGCGCTGAGGCAGCCGTACAGGAGCGTCCGGTTGACGATCGGATCGATATCCCACAGCCGTTTTCTCAGCATCGAGATGCCAAGCGTAACCGGGATCGGCAGCATGACGAGGAGGACGGCGACATCCAGCGCCAGCATCGCCTCGGGTGAGGCCGTTTCATAAAAATGACGGTCATACAGCAAAGGAGCGGCCGATACGGCAAGCAGCCCCGTTATCGACAAGCTTAGACCGAACACGACCCATTTGGTCTGCTGCTTCTCCTCCACTTCGGCATATACGCGATAACGGATCCATTGATTCCAAATAATCGTGCCGTACAACAGGAGCATCCACAGCAGCGTCAGCCAGATCGGCCACTGGGCGGCCCCCCATGGCCGGTCCGGAAAGTACCAAGCGATGCTTCTGGCTGCGGCCAGCGCAACCGCAAACCAAAACATCGGTTTGACGACGATTTTCCCGTTCGGGAACAGCGTTAGAAAAAGGACAAAGGACAAGGTCGACAAGTCGCTCATAAAGCTGGCCGCCCACCCCAGCTGCGCCCATTGAAGCTCGATAAAGCCCGAAGTATGAAAGGAAATCAGCGCGATTGCGGCAATCCAGGACAACGGCTCCTTCGGTCTTTTGCGCAATATGACGGCCGCGGTCAAAAAATAGACGGCGAAATCGGCCAAACTAATGGCCGTATAAAGCCCGGCAAAACCGCCGTTCGAAAGTCCCAGCCGGAAAACGGCGTCCGCGGGAAGCGGAGTCAAGGCGCTGAATTCGCATCGGCTTTGCAGGCAGACGTCTCTTAAGTAGACGTAGTATGAAGGGATTTTCCAAAGAAACAGCACGATGTACGCCGCGCATAACACGAAAGCGCCCCAACGCAAAGCGGACCGCCCCCTTAATGGGCGGCGGCCGTCCGGCGGATCGCGCAGCAGCGAATTGATTTTCGATATGACCATGAATCTCACCTTTTTGCAGTCTGCTTATCGTTGAATCGAATACGGGTTGCTTAATGACGAGCCGGGCGCCAGCTGCCGCAGCACGACAACGCCGTAGACGAGACCGTATACAATGGCCGCCGCCCCGCCGGCTATCCCCCAGCTGCCCGGATAGTCCGGCAGAGTAATCGAAGCGGCTCCCATGTATAGATAGGCAAGCGCTTGAACAATCCCCAGCGTGCGGGCTCCGGCGCGCGAGGTGGCCGTCAAATACCCGGCATAAAGAAGCGATAAGCCAAGCGCGGTGCCTTCTCCCCAGCGAAACTGCATTTGCGCATCGCCGATTTGCCCGGCGACCCCTTGGATCATGAAAGGAAGCAGTCCCAGAAGCGCGATTCCGCTCATGATTAGTAACGGCCGGTTGATCGTTTTAGGTTCGCGGGGGCGGAGCATCTCAAGCCGTTTCGGATACGCGGCAAACAAAACGGCGAGCACTGCGGCAAATAAAATAAAAACGAAAAACGATTGCTTGGCCAGCGCCGGATCCGTCAGCAGCAGCGTGCCGAGGAAAATAAGATGCCCGACGAAATAGAAATGAAGCAGCAGCGGGTTGTCAAGCGGAGACCGCAGCATGGCCAGCAGGCTAAAGCTGAATAAAATGCCGATCAACGCGCCATGAGACGCGGCATGAAATCTCAATTCCTCCGGGAGCGGCGTCGAGGCCATAAACGAACGAATCCATGGCTCCAGCCCTTCGGACAACCCCTGCAGCATGATAAGCCCTGCAGCCGCAAAGACAACGGCAAAAAAACGAAATACGATCCCTGCCAAAATCCGTGTACCTCTTGTTTCGTTTTTCATTGTAACGCCTCCGTTTTATGATTTGACTATTATGCATTCAGCTTACCAGAGACGTTTTCCCGGTTTGCAGAGAGCGCATCCCGGTTCAATAGGAAAAACGGCCGGGATTTGTCGGGACAAGCGAATATGCGATCATGCAGGTAACGCGGCAAAGCGAAAGCGGAAGTATTGCCGCGTCAGTCCGTCATCAACTTGCCGGCAAGCTGCATCCGCGAATGAACGCCGAGCTTCGCATAAATCGCTTTTAAATGCTTCTTAACCGTGACCTCGGAGATGAACAGCCTGCTGGCGGCATCGCTGTTGGAAAAGCCGGCCAGCACAAGCTCCGCTACCTCCTTCTCGCGCTTCGTCAGCAGGCTCATGAGGGCTTCTTTCCGCTTGGCGGCCCCGTCGGCGTTCCCGGTTTTCACGTCTGCGCTCCCGCCGGGCTGCCACCTGAGCCCCGCTTGTTGAAACAAACTTTCCAAAAAGCCGCGAAGCCGGTCTCCCCTCGTATCGAGCACATAGGTCGGCGTTGCCGTCTTGCCGTCGTAATTGAAGTGATACGCATGCTCTGCCGTACAAAAGCCAAAACCCGGGTATGCATTGCGGCTAATCCCCGACGGGTAAGGGGAGCATACGACGATGCCGCCGGAGCACAAATAGGCGTAAATCAAATCGATGGCCTCCTTGCGCATATCCGGGTCCAGCACGTCCTCGAAGTCCATTACCCGCATGAACCAGCCCGCCGGCCGTTCCCGCGGCGCATGGAGCGACGCTTTATCCTCCGGCTTCAATCCCGCCAAATAGGGCCCGCATATCGGTTCCTTTTCCATATATTCGACGGTCCCCTCATGAAACGGGATAAATACGGCGATGCCGCACGCGCGGCCGTCTTGATCCCTCAGCAGCTTGATCGAATCCTTATCCAGCTCAAACAACCGCCGTACGTCTACGAGAGCGACGTTCCAGCGAATCTCTTCCGCCGAATACTCGATCCGAAACGACGCCCCGGTTTCCGGATCGACGCCGGCGCCCGAGATGCTTTCCGTCCAATGCTGGCGGCAATGAATATAAGCGGCCGCTTCGGAAAGCGTCGTCTCCGTTACCGGCTCCCAGTAGAAAGAGCTTTGCGACGGCTCCGCCGACAACGCGCGCAGCACGTCCGCGCCGACATAGCGGAACAGCTCGCCGACCTCCCATCCCGTTTGTCTCCGGCCGCTTGCGGCCCATACCGCATCGGCGTAGTAGCCGGCGCCGCGCTCGCACAGCCGCTTGTACCGGTTGGGCAAGCGCAGCTTGAGCCTGGCGCTCGTCGTCTCCCGCATCAAATCGTGAAGCCGCCAGCCCCGATCCGACCGGTGAACGAAAGAAAGCGATGTCAACCGGTCGAATACGTCCGGCGCTACCTCCTCTTCCATCACGAAGGACAACATCTCCTGATTGAAATGCCGAAGCACGGAAGCGGCTTCCACGACATTGCGCAGCTCCTGGTCGGGGACCTCCCTCATCCACAACGAGGCCGCCTGTTCGAACCAGTCGGCCCCGGCCGTCAACGGTTCCCCTGCCATATAGGCTTGCGCGGCGGCCGCGAGAGACATGGCGAGCGGATGCCCTTTGGTCAGCCGCCAGATCCGCTCGGCCGCTTCTTCTCCGCCGGAGCCTAAACGCGTCAAATATTCCCCGCACTCCGATTTGTTCAAATGCCGAAGCGGCAGCTGCACGAGCTTCTCCCGCCAGGCGGGAGACGACGTCCATACGCCTTGCAGCGGATGGCGGCCGGCAGTCAGCGCAATCGTCCGTTCCGGAAGAAAAGCGAACAACCGCTCGCGCAGCCAATTTTCCATATCCGCCATCTCCTCGAACGTATCGAAGGCCACGACTACTGGCGAGATCTTCGCAAGCCGTCCTATCGCCTCAAGCCATCCATTCAAGCCCAAGCCGCCTGTGGCATCGGCCGCTGCCAAAGATCCAAGCTGTTCGCGGGTCTGACGCAGAAGCGCCTCCGCAATCCCTTGCTCCGTATGAACAAAATCCCGGCTGTCCAGCAGCAGGAAATGCGCCCCCGCGAGTTGCGCTTCATTCCGGAATACCCGAAGCAGCGTGCTTTTTCCGACGCCTCCGGTGCCATAGACATGCACGGCGCGCATCCGGCCGTCCAGTCCGCCGGCTTCATCCAGCAGGCAGCGAAACCGCCGCAGCTCCTCGTCCCGGCCGACAACGAAATACCGCTCCCGTTCATCGATTGGGCTATAAATTTGACCCATACTTTTACCCTTCTCCCATTCATTTTCCAATTTACTGGTTAACTATTTCGCGGCCCGGGCCGGCACTTCCTCTTTTCCCAGGCCTTGGAAGAATCACGATCGGGAAGAAAGAATGACGAGATCACGCCTTCGGATGCCAATCGGATCGGCACAATATGATTCAACCGAATGCGGCCCGCATAAGATACCGTAAAAAAAAGCCGGCCGTTCACGCTGGAACGGCACCGGCTTCTTGTTCTTTCTCGTTTGACCTAGAATGAAGAACGGCTCGAAGCTTTCACTCGAATAAAGCCAAGATCGTCCATCACCCGCAGCAAAATGACCGCCGCTTCGGCTCGGGTGGATTTGCCCTTCGGCCGCAAAGCGGTCTCCGTCACGCCCGTGACCCAACCTCGCGAAACGGACAGCTGCGCCGCTTTGCGCGCCCATGAGGATAGCTCATCCGCATCCTCGAACCGGCTTAACGCGCCGTCATCGGCCGTATCGGCCGACAAGCCTGCCGCAAGCTGCGCGAAGCGGGCGAACAGCACCATCATCTCCTCCCGGGTTACCGGGTCCTGCGGCCGGAAGCGTCCGTTCGCGCCTTGTACAAGCCCAAGCTTCACAGCTTCCTTGACATAAGCCGTATACCAAGCGTCTTCCGGTACATCCGCGAAACGTGCGTTACGATCATCCGAATCTGCTATCGGCAGCGGCGAGCCGGTTCGTTTCAGTGCTTCCACAAGCAGCTTCGTCATCTCGGCTCTCGTCACAAGGCGGTTAGGCTCGAAGCGATGGTCCGATGTCCCGGTCACCAGATGACGGCTGGTTAGAACATCCACTTCGGCACGGCTCCAATGCGATGTCATGTCGTCATACGAGTGCTTGTAGAGCAGTACCGCGTATTCGCCCCAAGCCGCAGCGGAGGCGCGAAGAACCGATCCGGATGCTTCGTCCAAGCCGCCCGCGTAAGCCCAGCCGGACGGCTCGCTTGCATCTTTGCGATAAACGCCGAGCCTTCGCGTATCGATGCCGGGTTCAAGCGCCGGGTCATACCCAAGCGCAAGCTCAATGGCGGCTGTCAATTCCCCGGGATCGCCGTTCAAGCGGTAGGTCGGAGACAGCTTCGTATAGGACTCGTTCAACGGACCGGTTGTTTCGTCGGTCACCCCATAGGAGATGTCTATGCCCTGCCCGAACGAGTTCGGTTGTACCGTAACCGTCAGCCGGCCATCGTAAGCTTCAAAGACGCCGCCCTCCTTGCCGATCTGCCACACGGAGCCGCTTCCGCCGTCCGGAGGCGTCTCGTCGTCGCCCGGCGGCGTTTGTCCCCCGCCGGAAGGCGGGTTTCCTCCTCCGCCCGTTCCGGAACCGGCTGCGGCGACGGCTTCCGAAGCGATCGATTCATTGCCCTTCTCGTCGATAGCGACCACGAACACGCGATAGTCTGCGCCTTGTTTCAAGCCCGTAATGATATACGCGGTTTGATCTTTGGCCACCTCCGCAGAGCCTGCGGGCGAACCGGCGTCCTCCTCCGCCTGCCAGCCGATACGAAGCTTCGCCAAATCGGGCGCCATCGGATTGCTCCACGAGACGGCGATTTTGCCTCTTCCGGCCGGGCTCAGCTGCAGATTCGCTACGGCGGAAGGCGCCGAGGTATCGTTCGACCGATCTTTGGCTGTCCAGCTCCAGGTAACGCCGGCAGATTCATTGCCGTACTCGTCCTTCGCCGTAACCAGAAAATCGTAACTCCTATCTTGGGACAATCCGTCGATGACGGCCCAGCTTTGGGTCCTGCCGATCTCAAGCGGCTCGCCGTAGGCATCCTCGCTTGCTTCCTTCCAGCGGATGCTTACTCCTGCATAATCCATATCCGCCGGCGGATTCCACATCAGCGAAGCCGCTTCCCCGGATAAGCCCCCCGCAAGCCCGCTCACATCCCCAGGCGGCGTCAGGTCTTCGCCTTCAATCAGCAATTCCTGCGTGAAGACGTCTGACAGCGGGATCCCCGCATAGCTCAGAACGGCCGTATTTAACGCAACCGAATAGGTCTCGCCAACCGTTAAAGGCTGATCCGGCATGAACACCGCAGCCATAGCCAGCAGCGTGTCATCCGTTCCCGGCACCGGTTCGAGTGCCTGCAGCGCTCCAGGGATTTCCTCCCCGCCTTTCGTGACCAGAATCGCCTCGTCAACGAGCGAATCGGCCCGAACCGGCTTCGTAAAGCGCAGCACAATCCGTGCTCCGCCCGGTTCGGCAGCAATCGCCTTCACCTCGGGCGGAGCGGTCGATACCATCGGCACGTTCACGTCAAGCTGGGGAGGCGGCACCTCGAGCTCGTCGCTGTATGCGGTCAAGTAGCCGTCCTTCTCAAACTTAACCTTCCATTGTCCGGGAGGCACATCCCAAGCATACCGTCCGTTCATGTCGGTCAACAACGGATTTAGCTGTTCGTACCACTCTGCATCCCAAACGTCCCAGGTTTGGTTGTCTTCGTTCCACTGGAGTGCCGTGGCGGTTACATCCGGAATCCGGTTCGCAGGGAGTCCTTCATACACATAGCCGCTCGGATCAAGGATAAAGCCCGGCTTCGCGACCGGCGGCTGGCCCGGCGGTTTTATCTCCTTGCACGGCATAACAAGCCACTGCTTCAAATAAAACTCGATGTCGTTTAATTCTCTCTCGACGACGTCGTCCAGCTTCTTGCCCGCCCACACCGTTTCCGGCCAAAAGATCAAGCCCGGCAAGCCGGGGAGCGCAACCGTACTCACCACGTTCAGCGAATTTTTAATAATTTCACTGAACACAATGTCCATTTTGATCTCCATGGCATAGCTCATATAGTACTCGCGCGCACGCTCGTCGCAAATGCTCTGCGCCAGCTCATAAGCCCTGTTGGCTCTTTCGATCGGCCCGGTAGTAATGAGCCCTTTAATGGCATTGTATAAGTCGATGCCCTGGGTTCCCTTGCCGGCGATATCAATTATAATTTTGATCGCCTTCAGCTCGGTTACGCTAGCCGCTCTTGTAAGCTGGGAAGATGAAACGGGGACATAACCGGTAATCGTGGCCGAAGCCGACGACTTGCCGAAGTTTCTCGACAGGGAGGATCCGTAAAGCGGAATTCCCGTCTCCTGTTCATATAGCAGATCGCCCGTTGTCGGGACGTAACCTGCTGCCGGGTCGTTGGAAATCGTAACCGTGACCTCCACATCGTCCGTCAGGCTGATCTTCGTTTGGATCGAGGTCTGGCCGATATTCGGCTGAACGGCCGACAGAACCTCAAAATCGCGCATTTCGGGCGGCAGCGTATTCCGCAGCTCCTGCTCCGTATAGGGAGGCGGAAGCTCTCCCGGTTCGGATTTTTTATTGTAGGTGACCACAATCGGTCCAGGATCGGATTTCAGCGTTACCGCCGCCTTGAACACGCCGTCCTCCAGACGGGCTTCCGCGAGGGTATTCCCGGTCCAAACCTCGACATTGGATATGCGCTGCGGATCCCGGAACGTTAACTCATAAAGAATCGGTTTTCCCGGCACATAAACGTATGGAAATATCGCCACACCGTCCTCCGTCCGGAACGTATGCACCCGGCCGTCCGGCTGGCGCATCGATACCTCCTCCAATCCGGGATCGCTTGGGTCATAGAGGACGATCGCCTCTTGGCCCGCCCGAACAACGCCGCCTGCCTCCACCTGCGTCCGGATCGAATGCCGCCGATGCGTTAAATCTGCAAGGGTGATGCTTGCCTGCCAAGTCCCTTCCGGTGATACGAGAGCCGAGCCAACGGCGACGCTGCCGTCCAATACCGTTACCTTGGAGTTGGCCGGCGCGATGCCGCTAACCTGAAAGGTCGGCTTCACGACAAGCTCCGGAACGTTCAGCGTCGCCTGCGCAACTTGAACAATCGCCGTGCCGATCGTCTCCTCCAGCTGCTGCTGTTCGGCCGAATAGCGGACCGCTGCCGGCAGCGCGACGCTGCTCTGCTGCTGTATTTCATCCACTTCCAGAACGAGACGGACGCTCCCTTCCTGCAGCTTGCCGATCGTACCCACCTTCACGGCCAACAGCTGGCCGTCCTGTGCAAAGTCCGTATGCGGCTGGCCATTTACGCTCACCATCCCCGGCATCAACGATATGGATTTCGGCAGCAGAACGGTAAATTCCGCTCCCTCGACCTCACTGCCGGCGTTCTTATAGGATATACGCGCGATGATTTTGCCGTCCCGCGTCGTCAGATTGGAGGCCGTCGAGAAGGAATTCCCTTCCTGCCCGGCGAAGCGTCCCGGCTTCCGAAGCGTAATGACCCCGAGATCGACCGGAAGCCCCAGCGAAGCATCGAAATCGATCTCCGCGCTGGACCCGCCTTTGCCCTTCGCAACCAACCGGTAACGTCCAGCCTGAGACAGCCCGATACGGTAGCTGCCGCTCAGCCTGGTCACGACCGACTCATCGAGGACAAGCCCGTCATCGACATACCGGTACAGCTGCTGCTGCACATAACCCGTATCGGAGCCGTCCTCCTGCTTGAAGGCCGTGAGCACTTGCGCGCCGGTAGATTCCAGCCGAATCTCCACCGCCGCTTTGTTGTCATCTCCGATAACGACCTCCTGGCAGCCCGAAGGCAGCTGCGACTGGCTGCCGTTGACGCAAATCCGGAAAGTATCTCCGGCTACCGCGGCAACCTTCATCGGAGAGCCGTAGCTGATAATCGCATGGGAAGATCTCGTCTGGAAGTGAGCGGCCGTCCGGCTGTCAATATCCAACGGCCCCTGCCATGTGCTTCCCTGCTGCTTCGTAAACAGATCAAAATCAACCGTCCCGTAATCCAGAAGTTGCAGCTCGACATCGCCGGCACCTGTTTCCGAAACCGGGACCGTCACATATTTGGAAAGCTTGCCGTTCGTCCCGTAGCTGGACGCCCGAAACCGCAGCTCGCCGAGCGGCGCAGAGAACGCAAACCCGCCATCTTCATTCGTATAGACCTTGAATATTTTCTGCGTCCCCAGAAGCTCCGCGCTTACGGCTGCGCTTTTGACAGGCTTGCCGTCCAGACCAAGCACCGTCCCTTCAACCGGGTACAGGTCCTTATATGCAAATCTAAACGGAAGCTCTTTTACCAGCCGGTCGGCCGTAAATTCGACCGTCTGGCTCTCATAAATCGGATCCTCCGGCGTGAGCGTTAACCGGTACAGCTTGCCGACCTCGGTATCCAGCCGAATGTCGTAACGGCCAAATACTCTGCCCTGCGCAGCAATCGCCCCGGACGCATCCGTCAATACGAATCTTGCATAGTTGCTATCGTCATCCTGACCTTCAACCGTACCCGTCACCCGAATCCGAAAATTCGGTTTCACCTTCACCTCGGTGATTTTCCCAAACCGGATCGCCGGCGCATCCGCCGAGGCTTCAAGCATCGAGCTGTTGACCGGACGAACGGATGCCCGGTATGTCGCCTTCTCGCGCGGAATATCGAAGGTATAGACGAGTCGATCGGCTTTTGCCGTTTCCCGCTTATAATAGCCGAAGGAGGACTCGTTGTCGTATACGATGACCGACGCTCTCTCCAGTGTGTCCGCCCAGTCTTCTCCTTCCGGAAGCTCGATATTCAGCTGAAGCCTGCCCGCGACATTCATCCCGACCGGATAAGCGTCTCCCAGCGGCATCCCGTCCGCGAGCGGTGTAACCGTCTCGTAACGGACATCTCCTTCCTCGACAAGAAATACCCCCTCATAGCTGCCGGGCGATACCTCGGTCATCGGAATCGTTTTTTTCACTTCTTGCACCGACGAGTCATCTTGAAGGCGCTGCAAAAGAAGCTCGCCTTCCAGCCGCATGCCGGGTTTGCCCGAAGCCGTCAGCTTCGCCTCGCTTGCCATAACGACAGCTTGGTAAGGGGCGTAACCGACGACCTGCGAAAACACAGCGGCCATTTCCTTAACGGCTGCCGCCGTCTGGCGCAGGTCAAACGTTAGCTGACTGCCCCCGAGCTCAAGCGTCACCGTTTGCGGTTCGGCGGCATCATATCCCGCGGGCGGAAGGACGCTAACCGTAATGGTCTCTCCTGCCTCATGCGTACCGGGCAATTGGGCTTTGCCGTCCTGATCCGCCCTGACTTCGGCGATCAAGGTATCGTCCGCCGCAGACCGGAATTCGACAATCGCCTGCTCGGCAGGCGGCTTATCATAATGAACGGCGACCGTCAACGAAGAGGGGAAATGAGGAACTAGCTTTACAGCCGTCGTCTCGGCATGCGAAATCGTTATATCGCGCTGCTCGGCCAGCCGAATCGCCCCGCTTGCGTCTTGCAGCTCCAGCGCGTAAAGCTCGCCTGCCGCCAGCGGGATCGCGTAGCTTAAGGTATTCGGATCGACCGCCATTTCGAAGACTTGCGCATTTGGCTTCGTCACGAGCAACCGGGCGCCGGAAAGCAGTTGCCGCCGCTCGGTCTCGATATCGACCGTCAGCAGCCCCGACACCTTAACCGGAAGCCGCTCCAGCGTTATAGAGTGGCTATTATCCTGAAGGGCAACGGAGATCGACGTCAGTTCGGTAATCCCTTCTCCTACCGTAAACGGAGCGCTGTAGAGGCCTTCGGTTTGAGTATCCTCGCGAAGAGTCAGGACCGTATTTTTCGGCTCGTCCCCTTCCTTGTACGATACGTCAGCCCGGATGCTCAGCCCGTGTTCGCCGCTAGCCTGAATGGTCAACTGACTGCCCGGCTTGAGCTGCTCATCGACCCACGCCGACGTCGGCACGGACCAAAATGCGGACGACAGCGGCTTCTCCGGTTCAACGTCTCCGCAGTCCGACGTACACATCATGTATAGAGCTTGACCGCGGACATAGACCAGCCGTTCTCCCGTGCCGTCCATGACGCCGTTGGACGAAGGAAGCGCCGGGTTTCCAACCACCGTAACGGCTCCCGTTTGAGTGTCGAACAGCTCGTTATAGCGGCCCATCCCCTCCACGTCCGGTTCGGCGTCGTACAATTGAGCCAACACGTACCGTCCGTCGTCGCTAAGACTCAGCTTTCCGTAGCTTTTATTCATTACGTCGGTTTCGCTGCGTCCTGCGTTCAAATCGGCGATCTCTCCGGTAGAGCGGTCATAGAGATACGGATGGCCGGGCGAAGAGCTCCCGGCGGACTCGTTATACGCGATATAACGGCCGTCGTCGCTGATGGTCAAACTTTCGTGATATTCATTGGATTTGAAGCGCCCCGTAATCGAAGAAGCGCCCGTTTCAAAAAGGTAAACGGCATGCTCCTTCCCGTCGCCCGCAGGACCCGTCAAATTCGAAGAGTCGGAAGCGAACGCGATAATCGTCCCGTTGCCGCTAATGGCCGGACTGCCGCTTTTGCCGTCCTCGTCGGGGTCAAGCGCACGGCTTACTAATATGTGCTCCCTTGTAAGCGGACTGTAGGCATAGACACGATCGTCCATCGTTAATGCCACTAACGAGCCGTTTCCGCTTATCGACGGGCCTTCCGCCTTTTCACCAGAATAGGATATATATTGAAGATTTCTTTGGGCACGGTTATACCAGTAGATGTGATCGCCGTCCTTATCCGGGGAAGCCAGCAGGTTCGTGGCATTGGAGGCGAACACAATCGAGTTGCCCGTGCGGTCCACATCGAGGTCCCACACCTCGCCGTTGATCGGAGCCCCGAACTCCGTGATGGACAGCTTCGTCTTCTCCGTCGTCTTCGTATCGAGCGCATACAGTTCCCAGCCGGTCAAATCGGCTGAACGGTCGGCATACACCACGGTCGACCCGTCCGCGCTGATCGCAACGGTAGAAGTCTCCGAATCCGAGAAGTCTGCCGTCAAATCGGCCAGCTTGACCTCTGAGGCCGGCGAGGCTCCCACCATCACTTCCGTGGCGGACGACTCGTTGCCCGCTTGGTCGACCGCCGCTACCATATATCGGTGCAACTGTCCTTCTTCCAATCCTTCAAGGATAAAAGAAGTGTCCGCCGTCAGCGCCACCTCGACATAATCTTCCGAATAAATCCTGTACTTCAGCGCATCCGAAGCGTTTGCTCCATCGGATACCTCTGGAGGCTCCCAGTTCAGCTGCACCCGATCGGAATCAAGCAAGGTCCATGTCAAGTTGCGGACCTCGCCCGGCGGCGACCAATCGATCGTCACCTGTATCGGAGACGACCGTTCGCTCCGCTGTTCCCCGTCCAAGGCTTCCGCGGTAAACACGTACGTCCCTTCGGCGTCCAGTCCGATCGTTACGCTAAAGCGGCCGTCCCCGCTTCCGTCATCCTCGACTTGAACCGGAGCTCCTGCGCTAACTTCGGGCTCGTCATCCCGCTTATACCAGACGCTAACCTCCGTACCCGGAAGGGCGCGGCCGCCGATCGTAATCGAGGTGTCGGCGCTGACGGACGGCATCTCATCCAGCACCGGAGGCGCCAACGGTTCGGCCGCATGGTCATGGTCGTAGACAGCTACCGTTACGGATTCTCCTTGTTCGGTTAAGAAATCCGCGGCAACAGGGGATGAGTCCTGCAACGGTTGCGCCTGCCCTGCGGCCGGCGTCAAGCTTCCGAATAATAGGGCGGCGAGCAGCAATACGGCTATCGCTTGCCGCCCTTCTCGTTTTGCGGCTTTCAAGAATAGAAACTCCTTTCTTTTAATTTTTTGTTGCCGAGGCCGTTGTCAAAAACGACTGACGGGCGCGGCGTTTAATCCCCAAGAACATAACATGAGTACATCTGCGGCAGATATTATCCGGAAGTAAACTTTTGCTTTTACTCCAGTCCCTCCTTCGCGCGGATCGTTAACGCCTAACTAGCATATCGAATCCGATTTCCCGAAAAGTAGAGAGTTATATCCCAATAATCGGGAAAAGAATTAGGAAATGGAGGTTCATCCCGCCATTCGGCGGACATATCAAAAAAGCCGCCGAGATTTACTCGGCGGCCTGGACGGTCTATTCATCGGCGGGCCCGTGTTCGCATACCGCGATAGTTATTACGTTCGTTCCGGCTCCCTTTTCAAGCTCAAAGCGAAATCCGCATTCTTCTTCCCCATAGCGGCCCTGCGTGGTGCCGGCCTTCTTCCCTTTCGTCCTAGCCGCGACTATTGCGCTTCTCCCGCCAAAAACTGCTCCCGCAGCAGCCCGTAATACGCGACGTCCTCGTATTCGCCCCATTTCAGCACATGCTGCCGGAATGTTCCCTCGTAGCGCATTCCGACCTTCTCCATCACCCTGCTGGAGGCCGGGTTCCGAGTCATCGCCGCCGCCCACAGCCGGTTCAAGTTCAAATCCCGGAAGCCGTATTCAACGGCTTTGCGCGCCGCTTCGGACATATATCCGCGGTTCCAATAAGGCTTGCCGAGCCAATAAGCCAGCTCCGCCCGATTGTGCGGACGGTCGACATGCAAACCGATAACGCCCATAAAACCGGAGGACGCTTTGTCCACAATGGCAAACGAAATGCCGCCTCCCTTGCGCGCCACTTCGGAACGGTACTGAATGAAGGATTCGGCCGCCCCTTTCGGGTACGGATAAGGGATCGTCAGCGTGGTGCTCGCGATATCGTAATCGTTAATGAGCTTTTCCATCGGCTCGGCATCGCTTGGGTTGAGCTGTCGAAGCAAAAGCCTTTCCGTTTCCATTGTTGGCAATTTCGATTCCTCCCGCGATTCGTTGTTCTATGCAGCGCGTTCCATGCTGCGCATGACTTTCCGGTACTTTCCAATCCCATCATAAATGGAGTTAACTCCCGATTACAAGAAAAAAAGCGCCCCGAATTCCGCTTTAAACGCGGAATTCGGGGCGCTTCTGCCGGGAAAATCAACGCTCCGCAGTTTGCGCTTCGTTGTCGAGAAGCTTATAAGCCCGCTGTACCGGGGCTGTTGTCCCCGTGCAGCAGGCTTATTGATCGCCCTATTCCTCTCTTCGGCAAAAGGATTGGCGGCTACGATTTCTGTTCGGACACGACTTCTTCCTTCGTATCGGCCACCAGCTCCTTCGCGGACGACTTGAATTCGTGAAGCGTGCGCCCGACCGCTCTTCCGAGCTCCGGAAGCTTGGACGGGCCGAATATGATCAAGACGACAACCAAAATCATAATCAAGCCGGGAATTCCGATATTTTGAAACATGGGAGCAGCCTCCATTCGTCGTTACGCGATTTGCGTTTTATTTTTGTTTCGGGTACGCAGCGAACGCTTCGATCTCGATCAGCCAGTCCGGATTGACGAGACTTGCAACGCCGACGGTAGACCGGGCAGGCTTCGTCGGATTATCCTCCGTATTAAAAAATTTCGCGTAAGCGTCGAACCAGCCCTGATAATCGTATTCGCCGCCTTTGGCCGCATCGGGCGCGATATAGACGCGCAGATAAGTGACGTCCTTCAAGGACAAGCCTTGTTCCTTCAAACCGGCCTCCAGCGTCTTCAGAACGCCTTCGGCTTGCGTTTTCGTATCCCCGTAGCGTTCGTAAACCGTGGTCCCTTCTTTGTTAAGCAGCGGCGGAACGGTGCCGCTTGTCCAGTAGGCCGCAACGCCCTTCGGTATGGCCACCGCGCTTGAAATCGAAGACGCCGGCGTGCCGAAATATTCGACTTTCTGTATGATTTTGGTCCCTGCATACACGGAGGCTCCCGCGAAACAAGAAAGCAGCGCCGCCGCCGTCGCGATTTTCAACGAATTTCTCATTTTTCCCCTTCCTCTCTCCTCAAGGATCGTTTAGCGCTACTCCTGCAGCACCCGCTGATGAATCTCGGTCACGACGGAACGGGCCGATTCGATACCGCCGGCCATCCACGCCGTAATGTAGCTCATATGCTCGCCTGCCAGATAGACGCGGCGGTCCGGCTTGCATAACGTCTTGTAAATCGTTTGCCGCTGGTCGCCGGTATAGGACACCCAGCCGCCGAGATTGTACTTGACGCTTTTCCAATCCACCGAGAAGGACGATTCGAATTCGTCGTAATATTGCGGGTGGATTTTGGCGCCTTGCGCCAAAGCGTGCTTCTCCCGCTCCTGCGGAGACATCGCCCCTAGCTTGTCCGCGTTCGCTCCGAACGCATAGTAGCCAAGCAGCACGCCTTTCTTATCCAAGTACCGGGTAGGCGGATAATAGATCGACGAGATATCCATGTTCGTCAGCGTGTTGCCGCCGTAAATTTGCTCGTCCTCTTCCCAGAAACGGCGCTTGAATTGCAACCCGATCTTTCCGGCCGAGGCGTAATTGACGCTGTCGATCGCGCTTTTCATCTCCGCGGAGAAGTCCGCTTTGATCGACTTCAGGACGGACAAGGGAATCGTACAAATGCAATAATCGCCCGTAACCGTCTTCTCTTTCCCGCTTTTCAAGTCCTTATATTTCACCGTGACGCTGCTTTCGCCCTGCGATATTTCGGTCACCTCGGAGTTGTATTCGATCACGCCCTTCAGCCTTTTCTCGAAAGCGTTCGGAATCGCGTCAATCCCGCCTACCGGGTGGAACATCATCATCTGCTGGTCGTAGCTGTATTCGCTGCTGAAGAAATTGCCGAAGCCGGAATTCAGAATCGCCTTCATGCTGAACGGATCCCGCAGGACGCCCGCATCGAGGCCCGATCCCGGCTCGTCCTTGTAGCCTCCCCGCGAGGAGCCTTTGTAGAACAAATCCTTGTCCAGATCGCCTTCGGCCTTCAAATAATTGACCAGCTTCTCCTTCTCCTCGGGCGTT
>NZ_JBHUMY010000011.1:169394-215452 GCF_042685365.1 Paenibacillus thailandensis
CGTTTCCGGACCTTATGGCCGGAGAGCTCCCCCACGTTCTCGTTATAGTAATAGGCATGATCGTTCACGTTATTGAAAGGCTCGATCGGAATATTGAACTTGCGGATATATTCCATCGTGACATGAAATTGCGGAATCCGCATCGGCCCCGCGTTCAGATAGCAATGCTCGGCGAATCGGGCAACTTGCGCCGCGCCGGTAATTTCGGTATCGGACGTTCCGCCCCGCACCGTCCATATCCGCCCGCCCGGACGGGTTCTCGCCTCCAGTACGGTACAATCGTAGCCGGCTTGCCCAAGCTCGTAAGCGGACGTTAGGCCAGCGATCCCTCCTCCCAAAATGATGATTTTTTTCCCGTTGCGGTTTGCGAGCACAAGATCGTTTTTATTGGGAGGGGTATACTCGGCCGCCTTTAGCGTTTCCGGGGAAAGCAGCCCCAGCGTCCCCATGACGCTGAATACGGCCGCGCCTCCGCCGATTTTGCCGACCGCCGTCAAAAACTGCCTGCGCGACATTTCCCCTGTTTTCTCTTTGACCTCCATCTCGTTCACTCCCCAAAGCAGGATCTAAAGCTCAACGAGAATGTAGCATGAGGCGGGGCCGCCCATCTATTTTATTGTAAGATTATCTTACATAAATTCTTTTTATTTCCCCAGCCATTGCCGATAAAAACAACCAATATATGCAAGAAGTCATGTTCCGGTGTTCGTTTATAGTCCGCTTCGACCATTGTTTTTTACGTTCCCCCTTGCTAAAATCCGAATCAAAACGCTTTTGTGTCATTTTCTTTAACAACCAACGTTAATAAGTATGCAGCTATGCCGTACGAATTTATCGATTCGGGAGGGAAAGAGGATGAAGGAAAAAGTGATTTCAATCGGAACCGTCCGGGATTTGACCGGTTTGACCGAAAGGCAAATCCGCTATTACGAGGAGAAGAAGCTCGTTTTTCCAACGCGGACGGCCGGAGGGGCCCGGAAATTTTCGTTTGACGATGTGGAGCTGCTAAAGCTCATTCACAGCAAGCTGAAAGACGGATTCCATACGTTCGAGCTTAGGCAGCAGCCGGAAAAATGGCTTCATCCTTATGAGGAAGGGAGCTTGTCCCGATGAACGAGGACCAACCGATGCCGCTCCTCGCCCATCTGAAGGAGCTTCGGAAACGGCTTATGATCGTAGTTGCGGTATTCGCCTTGGCGTTTGCCGGAGGAATGGCCGTCTCCCCTTACATTCTCGATTATTTAAAAAGCGTCCCCCCTGCGTCGGGCATAAGCTGGAACGTGTTTTCGCCGTGGGACGGCGTCAAGCTGTACGTGAATATCGCCGTATTTCTGGCCGCGACGGCGACGATGCCTTTCGCGCTTCACCAGCTTTGGCTGTTCGTCTGCAAAGGTATGCAAAAACACGAGCGGACGGCCGCCCTTCGCTACATCCCTGTTGCCTTGCTGTGCCTGGCGCTTGGCATCGCGTTCGGTTACTATGTCGTGTTCCCGATGAGCTTCGCGTTTGTCCATGATATCTCGGCTAAACTAAACGTTGTGGAAACTTACGGAGCGACCCAATATTTCGGATTTATGTTCAACATCGTTATCCCCGTCGGCGCAGCCTTCGAGCTTCCGATCGTGGTCATGTTTCTGACCGGCATCGGCTTATTGAGCCCGAACCGGCTTCGCAAATTTCGCCGTTACGCCTATCTGATACTGGTCGTCGTCTCCACGGCCATTACGCCTCCGGACATGATGTCGGCGTTCATCGTTCTCATTCCGCTGGCCGTATTATATGAAGCCAGCGTTTGGCTGTCCGGCTTCGTCTACCGGCGGTCCGCCGCTCGCATGAACGCGGGAAGCCTGCAGCCGTACGGATAAGGCACAAGCGGGGGCAAGCCGCTCCGTAACGAAAACAAGCCTGCGGCGGCACGGAGAAATCCGGCTGTCGCAGGCTTCGCTTGTTTTACGAGACGATAACAATCCCGTATTATTCGGCTTCGATTATTCGTAAATATAAGAGCAGCAGTAGTCCGTCACCGCGGCGACCTGCAGCTTGAATTTTTCATTCGCCGGCACCGTAAATTCGCCTTCGCCTTGAATGTGGCGCCATTCGGTTTCGCCCGGCAGCAGCACCTTTAGATCGCCAGCCAGTATTTCCATGATTTCCACGCAATCGGTACCGAACTCGTATTCGCCCGGGAGCATGATGCCAAGCGTTTTTTTCGTGCCGTCCGGGAAGACGATGACGCGGCTGGTCACTTTGCCGTCAAAGTAAATATTCGCTTTCTTGATTGCCGTTACGTTATCAAATTGGGACATAGTTTTTTAGCTCCTCGCGCTTGTAAGATGGATGATGTCATGAAAGAAACGCCGCTGTCTTAAAGCGGCGTTTCCGCAAGATAACGGGCTTAAAGGCTAAGGCGGCTGCCTGCTTATGCCTCAAGCCGTACGAACTTGAATTACAGCAATGCTTTTACTTTGGCCGCGACATTTTCGACCGTAAAGCCGTATTCCTTGATGACGCGGTCGCCAGGGGCGGATGCGCCGAACTTGTCGATGCCGAGCACGGCGCCTTGGTCGCCCACGTAACGCTCCCAGCCGAACGGATGAGCCATCTCGACGGCAAGGCGGGCTTTAACGTCAGGCAGCAGAACGGAATCTTTGTACGCTTTGTCCTGCTTGTCGAACAGATCCCAGCTCGGCATGCTGATAACGCGAACGTGAACGCCCTCTTCGGCCAGCGCCTTCTGCGCCGCTACCGCCAGCTGCACTTCGGAGCCGGTTGCGATAATTTGCGCTTGAGGCTTGCCGTTTGCGGCGTCGGATACGACGTATGCGCCGCGGCGAACGCCTTCGGCCGCGCCGTTAACCGTGCCTTCGAGAATCGGCAGGTTTTGGCGCGTCAGCACGAGCGCAACGGGGTTTTCTTTGTTCTCCACGGCGTAAGCCCATGCCGCGGACGTTTCGTTGGCATCCGCCGGACGGATGACCGTCAAGCCCGGAATGACGCGGATCGAAGCCAACTGCTCGATCGGCTCGTGCGTCGGGCCGTCTTCGCCGACCGCGATGCTGTCGTGCGTCAGCACGTATACGACCGGAAGCTTCTGAATGGCTGCCAGGCGCACGGCCGGACGCAGATAGTCCGTGAACACGAAGAACGTGCCGCCGAATACTTTTAGCCCGCTGTGCAAGGCGATGCCGTTCATGGCCGCGGCCATGCCGAACTCGCGAACGCCGAAGTAGATGTTGCGTCCTTCGTAGCTGCCCGGCTTGAATTGCGCATAACCTTTCAGGTGCGTCATCGTCGAGCTTTCCAGGTCGGCGGAGCCGCCCGCCAGGAACGGAACGTTCTTCGCGAGACCGTTCAGCGCATTGCCCGAAGCGACGCGCGTCGATACCGGCTTGTCTTCAGGCGTATACTTCGGAAGATCGGCGTCCCAGCCTTCCGGAAGGTCGCCGGCGATCGCGAGCTCGAATTGCTTCGCAAGCTCCGGATGAGCGGCCTTGTAATCCGCGAACAGCTTATCCCAAGCCGCGTTCGCCTGCTCGCCCGCTTGCTTCACTTCCGCGAAGTGAGCGCGGACTTCGGCCGGCACATGGAACGGCTGGTCGACCGGCCAACCGTAAAATTCCTTCGTCAGCTTCGTTTCCTCGGCGCCGAGCGGCGATCCGTGCGTGCCGGCGTGGCCGCCTTTGCCCCCTTTGTTCGGGCTGCCGTAGCCGATGATCGTCTTCACTTCGATCAAGGTCGGCTTGCCCGTTTCCGCTTGCGCTTCGGCAATCGCCTTCGACAGCGCGTTCAGGTCGTTGCCGTCTTCCACCCGAAGCACTTGCCAGCCGTAACCTTCAAAGCGGCTTTTCACTTTCTCCGAGAAGGAGAGGCTCAGCTCGCCGTCAAGCGAAATGTCGTTGGAATCGTACAGGACGATCAGCTTGCCGAGCTGCAGATGGCCCGCGAACGACGCCGCTTCGTGGGAAATGCCTTCCATCAAGTCGCCGTCGCCGCAAATGGCGTACGTATAATGATCGATAACTTTAAATTCGTTCTTGTTGTAAGTCGCTGCCAGCTGCGCTTCCGCCAGCGCCATGCCAACCGCCATGCCGATCCCTTGGCCGAGCGGGCCGGTCGTTGCGTCAACGCCTGCCGTATGGCCGAATTCCGGATGGCCCGGCGTCAGCGATCCCCATTGACGGAAGTTTTGCAGTTCTTCCAGCGGAAGATCGTAGCCCGACAGGTGCAGCAGGCTGTACAGCAGCATGGAACCGTGTCCGGCCGACAGCACGAAGCGGTCGCGGTTGATCCATGCCGGATTGGACGGGTTGTGCTTCATGTTTTTCGCGAAAAGCTGATAGCCCATCGGAGCGGCGCCCATCGGCATGCCCGGATGCCCCGATTTGGCTTTTTCGATAGCATCGATTGCGAGAGTACGGATTGTGTCAATCGACAGCTGTTCGATTGATTTTTGAGTAACTGCCATTACCATTTCCTCCTATAATCCATTTGATCATGCTCTCTTTATCTCTTTAAAAATTTCGCGCAAGCACAAGCAGCGCAATGGCTTTTGATATTGTACCATTGTCCAACTTCGTTTTCCATCTTTTAGCCGCGGGCGCACATAGTTTTTGCTTATAGGCGCCGTAAGCTCAAGTTATGAATAGTATGCCGAATATTTCAAATGTCCCTCCCCGCCGGAACGAAAATAAGCACAAAGTACGTTGACAGCTTTTAACAGCGCGTTAAAATAAGGATTGAAAGCCCTTACATAAAATCCGGTTAATGGCGCGCATCTTTTTTTAAACTGTACTGAAACCGGTTTCATGTAACGGGTTTCATGAAGCAACCCAATTTCGCGCAAAGGGGTAATGCAATTGAGACGCACAGTGATGAAGAAATGGACGGCAGCCGTTCTCGCCTGCACTTGTTGTTTCAGCTTAACCGCCGGCGCTTCGGCCGCAAGCGAGCCGACTGCGGAACGGACGGTCGATGCGGTCGTTGCCATCGACGCATCCGTCAAGTACCAGACCATCGACAACTTCGGCGCTTCCGACGCCTGGTCGATGGATCCGCTCGGCAAGCACTGGACGGAAGACAACAAAGCTCGCGTCGCGGATCTTCTTTTTTCCCGGGAAAAAGGAATCGGCCTGTCGGCTTGGCGCTTCAACATCGGCGCCGGTTCGACCGAAACCGACCAAGCGATCATCGGCAATCCGTGGCGGCGCGCGGAAGCGTTCAAACAGACCGAGGACGGCGAATACGATTGGAGCAAGCAATCGGGACAGCAATGGTTTCTGCAAGCGGCCAAAGATCGGGGCGTCGAGACGCTGATCGCTTTCGTGAACAGCCCGCCGGTCTGGATGACCAAAAACGGCCACGCTCAGCCGGATTCGAGCGTCGGATCGACCAATTTGAAGGAAGGCTACGAAGACGAATTCGCCGCTTATTTGGTCGACGTGCTGAAGCATTTTCAGGAAGAGGGGCTTGAATTTCAATACATAAGCCCGATCAACGAACCGACCTGGGACTGGAACAAGGCCGGACAGGAAGGCAACCGCTACAACAACGACGACATGAAGCGCGTCATTCTCGAGCTGTACCGGCAGCTGCAGGCCGGCGGCCTGTCGGCGCAAATCAGCGCTCCCGACGGCGTCGAGATTACGGCGCTGCTCGACGACGAGTATTACAAGCAGTTCACGGGCAAAGAACAATACACCGGCGGCGCCAACAGTCTGGGACTCGGCAAGTACCGCGAATACATCAAAGACCTGCTTGGCGATCCGGAGCTGAAGGAAGCGGTCGGCAATAAGATCGCATCCCACTCCTACTGGTCGGATTACAGCAGCCCGGGCGACGACCGGCTCGGCGAGCTGCGCGACCTGCTCGCTGCCAACCTGAAGAAATACGACGAGAACGCGAAGTATTGGATGACCGAGTACTGCATTCTCGGTTCCTACGGTCCGGGGAGGGATCTGGGCATCGATCCGGCGCTGTACGTGGCCCGCACGATCCATTTCGACCTGACCCGGGCGAACGCCTCGGCTTGGCAGTGGTGGACGGCCGTCTCCAAGGAAGATTACAAGGACGGATTGATCTATACCGATTTTAACAACGCCGGGGACGAGCAGAACATTTTGACGTCCAAAATATTGTGGGCGCTCGGCAACTACAGCAAGTTTATCCGCCCGGGCGCCGAACGCATCAAGCTTACGGGCCTGGACGAGGATGCGCGGAACGGTTTGCTGGGATCCGCTTATAAGCATGACGAAGAGAATACGGTAACGGCCGTATTCGTCAATGACGGCGAAGAGGATAAGCGAATCCGCGTTTCGGTCGGCGGACTTGACAAGAACGACGCTGTCTTTACGCTGAAATCGTATATAACGTCGGCCGGCTCGGACCTTGCCCGGGGACAGGATGTGCCGGTGCAATCGGACGGAACGTTCGAGACGGTTATCCCCGCCCGTTCGGTCGTGACCTTGAACGGAGACGTCGTAAAGGCGAACAAGAAGCCCGACGCCCCCGAGAACGTCAAGGCGGAGCCTACGAATAAAGGATTGAAAATTTCGTTTGAAGCTCCGAAAGGCGCTTATGAATATGAAATAAGATACGGAGCCCAAAACGACAAGCAAGAACAAGTGCTGACGCGGATGACGGCCGACTCGTTTGTAATCCAAGGCTTGGAGAACGGCAAATCGTATTTCGTCACGATTCGCGCCGGCAACGCCAACGGGTTCGGACCGCCTTCCAAACGGGTGTACGGCACTCCCGCGTTGTTAACTCCGGCAGGCGTGTCGGCAACGGGAATCGACGGCGGCTTTCAAGCGGTTTACGAAGCCGAACCGACCGTGCCCGAATACCGCGTCCGCTACGGGACTCAGCCCGGCCGTTACGATCAAGAGCTGACGGGCGTTACGCCTGACGGAACGATTGAAGTGAACGGACTGACCAACGGCACAACGTATTACGGGATTGTGGAAGCGGTCGACGGACAAGAGGTTAGCGCTCCTTCGTCCGAATTTCAGGTGAAGCCGGATATCCCGGCGCCGGGCAAAATCGTTGCCGTTCCGGGCGATCAAACGGTTCAGCTTGAAATTTCGCCCGTTGAAGGAGCGGCAGATTACTCCGTAAAGGTCGTTTCCGGCTCGGAGGACGGATCGGACTTGACCGCAGGCGGCAGCGCCGTACGGTTGGACGGCTTGACCAACGGCACGGCGTATACCGTCCAAGTATCCTCGATCGGCAAAGGCGGAGCCGGAACCGGTTATACGGAAGCGGTCGTTACGCCGGAAGCCGAAGACGTCCGCTTGGAAGACGATTTTGAGACAAGCGATATGTCCGGCTACCTGCCGGAAGTGAGCGAATGGCGAATCGAAGACGGCCTGCTGAAGCACAAGTCCGGCGGCGATCGCCAAGGGGAAATCGGCGTTGAAGGATTGCAGCTCATCGACGGCACCGTAACGGCGGTAGCCAAGCACGCAACGGCAGGGGCCGATTGGGCCGTCGCTTTCCGCGGCAGCAGCTACTCGCAAGGTTATATGTTCGGCTTCGAGAACGGCAGCCTGTTTATCCGCCGGGACGGGCAAAGCTTGGCGCCCGCCGTTCCTTTTACGGCGAAGCTGAACGAGCTTTACAAGCTTGAAGTGAGGCTGGACGGCAAACGGATCCGGGCTTCGATCGACGGGAAACCGGTGTTTGATGTAACGGACACGGTGTATACAAGCGGCCGGGTCGGTCTTCATAGCTGGGCCGACGCGGCATTTGCCTTCCTGAAAGTATCCCGCGGAGCGAACGACTTCGCATCCAAGCCGGAAATCTACCGGACGAAAGCCGGGAACGGTCAAGTCGCGCTGAAATACAGCGAAGTCGACGGCGCCGATTCGTACGTCATCCGGTATTCGGCCTTAACGGGCAGCGATACCGAAACCCGTGAAGTGTCCGCCAATCCGGGCTCCACGATTGTAACCGGACTTCAGAACGGCGTACCGTATTCGTTTGCCGTGGTCGCCAAACGCGGCAGCGAAGAGGCGGCGTCCGAACCGGTCGAAGCGACGCCTGTCGGAAGCGAAGACCGGGTGCTCTTCTATGTGGACGCCGGCGACGGCACGCCTGGCCAGTTGGAGGACGGAGAGGCGTTCGGATCGCTTCAGACGTTGGAGGAGCAGCCGTTCGGCAGCGACCCCGTTACGGGAATCAAATGGGGCTACGAAGCGGACGACGGGCTGACTTGGGCCCATACGAGCCCGACCGACGCGTACGAGACGATCCGCCAATACGACGGCAACGAGAACGGCAAAGGGCTTGCCTACCGGTTTGAGCTTCCGGACGGCACGTACAAAGTAACCGTCGGCTTCTTCGATCCGTGGAAGGCGAGCGACCGGGCCATGAACCTGATCATTAACGGCGAAACGAAGCTGGAAGGTTATGTCATCGGCTCGAGCCGGGAAGCGAAGACCTTCGAAGGCATTGCCGTTACGAACGGCGAGCTGGTCGTGAAGGCCGTCAAAGCGGGCGGTTCGAAACCGATGATCAGCTGGATTAAGGTGGAGCAGTAATCTTCGAATAGCTTAAAAAACGGCAGCCGCTCGGCTGCCGTTTTTCGTATTTTACCGCAGATTATCGTTATTCCGGACGCGTCTCGTCACGCGCTCATATATTTGCCGTTCTCCTCTTCCTGCAAGCGCAGCTGCTTCCGGTAAACGAACTTCGATATCGATATGCTCGCTTCATATAACAGGAACAAAGGCACGATCACAATGATGTCCGACAAAATATCGGGCGGCGTTATCGTCACCGCCACGATAGCCAGAATGAAATAGGCCACCTTCCGCGCTTTGGCGAGCCGGAGCGGATTCAGAATGCCCAGCTTGGTCAGAAAAAGAACAATGGCGGGCATTTCGAACAGCAGTCCGAACGGGATCGTCATATGGATCATGAAGGTGAAATATTTTTGCGCGGTATACATCATCTCGAATTCGCCGGCCCCCATCTGATTCATGAAATGAAGCACCATGGGGAACAAAATGAAATAACCGAAGCAGATTCCGATCAGAAACAGGACAGCGATTCCCGGTATAAGCGTAAAGGCTGCCCGGTGCGACTGCTCCGGCACCGCCGGCTTCACGAATTTCCAGATCTGATAGGCCGCGACCGGAAGCGTCACGGCTATCGCGACGGCACCGGCAATCATCATATAGACCCACATCACGTCCGACGGTCCGAGCAAGACCAGCTTCTGATCCATGTCCCGCACGAGCCAGCTGTAAATATCCCGCACATAAAACAAGGCGGCGGCCATGGATACGAGAAAAGCGAGCAAAGTACGAATGAGCCGCGACCTCATCTCTTCCAGATGCTCGATCACGGTTTGTTCATTCGGGTTCGCCATCTTACTTCTGCGACGCCGCGGAAGCCTTCGGCGTCTCCTCGTCTTTCTTGTCGTTATCTTCGCCGTTCACAAGGCCGCGCGTCGCGACTTTGAATTCGCTTAACGTCCGGCCGAAAGCGCGACCGAGCTCAGGGAGCTTCGAAGGCCCGAACACGATCAGCGCGATGATCAAGATCAGGATCAGTCCCCCGATTCCGATATTACCGAATGGCATAACTTTTTCCTCCTAAAAGTTTTGTGAGCCAATACTTCATCGATTTAGGTTCGAGCAAAACTTGCTTCGGAAGCATTGGCTTAGGTTTTTGTGATGAATTGCCCAATAAAGGGAATGGAAACAAAAATCCTGCTTCGAAAGCATACGCTTTGTTTTGTGAGCAATGCTTCATCGATTTAGGTTCGAGCAAAACTTGCTTCGAAAGCATACGCTAAGTCTTGTGGGAAATACTTGACGAACGCTCCCGGTACCAGACCAACCTCGCACCGGAAGCGTTCGCTTAATGATTTAGTTGCTCAGCTTGAAGCCGCTGATCGCCACGACGGCGCATCTTGCCATTTTTTCGCCCGGGCGGTTAGGCCATGTGCTGGTCGGATTGTTCAGGTCCTTCGTATTTTCGCCCGGATGCTGAATGGACAAGAACAACGTCTGCTCGTCCGGGGTAAAGAACGGGCCGGTCAGCTCGCATTCCACAGGGCCGGAAGCGAACTGGAGAGCTTTCCCTTTATCTGGACCGCTCGTCGGGATAACAAATAGTCCGTTATTCATAAACGATTTGTGCACGCCCTTGTTCTGGCTGCTGCTGGAAATATCGGTTACGACCCACAGATGGCCGTTCGAATCGAAAGCCAGGTTGTCCGGCGAGCTGAATCCGGATTGACGGCCGCCGGCGGCGAAAATTTCAAAATCGAATTCGAGCGCTCCGAGATCGTTGCCCGCTTCGAAAATACGGGTGATGTGCCCGTGAATATTGCCGTGATTATCGTTGTTCGTATGGCAAATAAACACGGTATTGTCGAACGGAGAAATTTCGATGTCCTCCGGCCGGTCGGTTGGCGTTCCGCCTGCGAGCAGCGCTGCTTCCTGGCAGTACGTAACGACGTCTCCCTGCGTCTTGAATTTCTGCTGAAGCTCCGGATCCTCTTGAATCGCCTTGGATACTTCTTCAATGGTAACCGGCATCCATTTGCCGCTCTTCAGGTTAGCGACATACAGCGTGCCGTCTTCAAGCAGCGCGGAGTTGGCACGGCCTTTCGACTTGTCGTATTTGCCTTTGCTTATGAATTTATAGACGCAAGCATCCTTTTTGTCATCGCCCATGTACACGACTACCCGGCCGTCCGATGCCAATCCCATTGCCGTATTCTCGTGATTGAACCGTCCGAGCGCCGTATGCTTCTTCATGTACTTGCTGTCGAAAGGATCCACTTCGACAACCCAGCCGTAATGGGTGAGCGGCAGTCCGGCCGCCTCGGCCGTCGATTCGAAGTTCTCTTCGCAGGACAGCACCGTATTCCACAACGTAACGCCGCCGGAGCAATTCGCGAACGTCCCCGTTACCGTCTGGGCTCCTTCGAGCGCCGGAATTCCTTTCGCAGGGCCGGTCAGATCGATTTTGGTGAAGCCGTTGATGCGGCGAGCGTATTTGGAGTTGGTGTCCATCTTCCATGTGCCGTTCTCATCGCGGTACACCTCGATAACCGACATTCCCAGATTGTACAGCTCTTTCTGAATCTGCTCGTTCGTCATCTTGCCGTCCGTCACCGGACCGATCGAGAAGATCGTGCTGTATTCATGATTGTTGACAAGGAGACCGCGAACGTTGGAGCCGTCGATCGGGAGAAAAGCGTTGTAATCGCAGCCGGAGCCGAACGTATCTCCTTTTTTATTTATGACATCGCCGAAAGCCGCAACGACGTCATACTTGAAGTTTTTAGGCAGCACAAGCGCATCTTCTTTCGTCGGCTCGATCGGATCAAAGTAGCCGCTTACCCGATTCGTGTTGAATCCGAACAAGTGATTTGCCGTACCGGACATGGCGGAAGCTTTGCCGTCCAGTACCCCCAGTCCGGCGGATGCCGCCGCGAGCGCCGTCGCTCCGGTACCCAAATAAGAAAGGAAAGTTTTGCGGTCAATCGTTTTACTCAACTTGTCCACCCCTTAGAACGAATTGTTTTCTTGAGGACAAGCATAATGCAGGAATGTTAAATCCGTTTCACTATAATGTGGATTATTTGTAAAGGCCGCTTTCAAAATTCCAGCTGGAAACAGCCGAATCTGCTATCCTATCGTTATAGGAATCGATTGAAGGAGGAGAACCGATGAAAGATGAAATAGCAAGACTGCATGCATGGATCAAAGAGGTTCCTTCGAAGCTGCAAGCTTTCGAGGAGCCGGAGCTGGCCTTAAGGCCACAACCCGGCAAATGGTCGAAAAAAGAAATATTGGGACACTTATGCGACTCCGCGCTTACGAATCTGCAACGCTTTGTCCGGGCGCAGCACGAACCGCTTCCTTACAAGGTTCTCACATATAACCAGGATCAATGGGTGGAGCGCATGAATTACCGAAACCTCCCGAGCGGTCACATCCTAAACCTCTGGGTCGTTCTAAACAAACAGGTTGCTGAAGTCATCGCCAACATACCTGACGAACGATTGCTCCATTCTTGCCGGATCGCCGACGGATCATGGGTCACGTTGGATTGGCTTGTTACCGACTATGTCGATCATATGGAGCATCACCTCAATCAAATATTCCGGCCGTTCGAGTAAAAAGTTGATTATCCCCCCGCCTCCAAACCGATGCACTTGCTTGCGTATCCGCCCCTTAATTTCATGAAAACCTCTAAATATCGTCACAAGTTCGCAACAATGCTTTGTTAAGATGAACGGGAACTGGAAATTCGCTGCAAGAAATCGACTACATCTTTAACAAGGCGGGGGATAATTGCTTTATGGCTTACAGACTGAATCAGAAGAAAAAAAGCTTACTGGTCGCAATACACGTCATTGCGGTAGCGTCCTGGATTGGCGGGACTTTGGGGATGCTGCTGCTGGGCCTTTATTTACAAAGCGCCGAGAATGGCGAACAGCTTGCTTACACGCTCTCCAGCATGGAAATCATTGACGAGAATTTGCTCAAATATCCGGCGCTGCTCAGCTTGTTGACGGGCATCTTGTTATCGGTGTGGACGCAATGGGGACTGGTCAAGCATTATTGGGTCGTGATCAAGCTCGTTCTCACCGTCGTAACGATCATGCTCGGCATCTTGTATCTGAACGATTGGACGGCCTCTCTTGGGGTTCTGATCGAGGATACGGGTTTGGCGGCCTTACGGAGCGGGCAGTTCCGGTCGACATGGCTGTCGATCATGATCATGGGAAGCTTTAACTTGTTCTGCCTTGTTTTCATGGTGTTCATTACGTATTTCAAACCGTTCGGGAAGATGAAAAAAAAGCGGGCAGGCTCGGCGTCTTGACGAAGGAAAGTCCCAATCTCGCCGGAGCGGGACTTTCCTTCATGTAAAGCGGCACAGCTAGCCGGGACAGAAATCACTTAATCTATTTCTTAAAGTATTTTATTGCAGCGACGCAGGGACCTTCACCCCAAGCAGCTTACCCTCTGCCTGTATGACGAGCATATCGCCCGTCTTCAGTGTCGCTCCGTGCCAATCTGCTCCGGTTTTCACTTTAAACACAGGCTTCGTAGTCAGCATGTCGATTCCGAGTAATGTACCATTGCGCTGCGCCCGGTACATCCCGTTTCCGTAAACGTCAATCTGGGCAACCGGTGCATCTCCCATCCATCCGATCCGCTGTCCGTTCGCCAGTTTTACGCCTTCCAGTTCCCCGGTTGTCAAGTCTTGATAGATCAGTCGATCCTGTACGATGTTAAGCAACACCGAATTGTGCCCGGACGGTCCGTTAAACGTTCGCAAAGGTTCCGCCCCGGCTTTATATGCATCAAAATCGTATTCCGCTACCCGATCGGCTTGTTGGATGTACAGCTTGCCGCCGCTCATAAACGCGAATCTTTGCCCCCATTCATAAGGAGGCTCGCCGGCCATTTTCCAAGTATATTCACGAGTGCCCTTTAACGCCCCGGTCCTAAGGTTATAAGCGTTGACGATCAAGCTGCGATCCGGTGTTGATTGATATTCAACCAGCATGGGCGAATAGTAATTGATCGAATAAACGAGACCGTCTTGGATTCGAAGCGCTTCCCCTTGGCCGAATTCGCCCCACAGCTTCTTGCCTGTCTTCTTATCGTAAGCGTTCAGCTGTATAGATGTGAGCGCCCCTTGTACATAATAGGTCCGCAGCACGACGCCGTCCGCTTCCTCAAGGTAAGCGGTCCCGTTACCTTCTGCCAGCGGCTCATCCGCGGTCCAACGAAGTTTACCTGTCGCGATATCAAAGGCGAAGGTTGTACTCCCATATATCGCATAAAGCGTATCGTTCGTCGGCACCAACGCCTCCGTACGCAGCCGCGCATCGATCAAGGTGGATGTCGCCGACTCCCATCTCTTCTGCCCCGTCTTCGCGTTCAAAGCGAAGGGCTGGCGCTCTCCCGTCAGACCGTATACGGTGCCATTATGATAGACGACATATGGCATTAAGTTTTTTCCGTAAGTCCACAGCCGCTTGCCTGTCGAAGCATCAATCGCAATCAGCTTGGCCCCATCGAAGGCGAATACCTTGCCGTCTTCCGCAACAACCCTATGGCTGTCAAAGGCATCAATCATATCCCGATGGCTGTCCGCCTGCGCCGTCCAGACCGGTTTCAGCTCGGGCACCGTTATAACATAACCGGAATACCAATTGACAGATAAATCGGGAGACTCTGCAAACGCCTTCGACGGCAACACGGCGGCCGCCCCCTGAATAGTCAGTACTCCAGCCGCAATGCTTGCCATAATTCGCTGGAAAAGCGGCCTCCTAATGCTTTTTTCGGCTCTCGACATAAGATTACCCTCCTATTGGCAACATTTCTTCTAACATGAAGTATTAACGCACCGCGATAGAAAAAAGTTCAAAAAGAAGCATAAAAAACCTTGATTTCTCAAAACTGGTCGAAATCGATGAATGCTAAACTACTATTCTTCCGCATCCCCGGTCAGACGCATCATCTGGACGACCGACCGGCCGTCGCCGGCCAGCGCGCGCTCCCCGCTGCGAAGCTGGGACGAGCCGTCCCCGTCCAGGAAAATGCCGCCAGCAAGCCTGCCGTTCCCGATCTTCTCGATGATCGCTTCCCGAAACGCGGCAAGCGTTCCTTTGGTGCCGCTTACGATCAGGTAAAGCTGTCCCGCGTCGTCATAGACGGCGGCCGAGCGGAGACGTTCGTCATCCGGAAACGGCGCCCCTTCCAGCTCGGCTTGAGCACGCCATGTATCGTCGTCCCGTCCTATGCTCATGCTGATGCCGCCCTGCGCCCAGAAGCGGGTCCGATCGGTTAGCTCGAGCTCGGCCTGATCCTTCACCACTTGCACGTCAAGTCGGCCGGCACCCCCGTCCCAGACGAGCGTCCCCCTTGCATACTTCACATTGGAAGAACCGGAGCCGTAAGCCCCAAGCTGTCCGTTAACCGGCTTTCCGTCCACCATCGCGATGCTGAGTAGATCCTTTCCGTAGAAAAATCCCCCGTTAACGCCGTAATACGGCGTCTTCGTCACGTTGGCGTTTACCGTCTCCAGCGTTATGCGGGACGGATCGACGGCAAGCGCATGCAGCCGCATGCCGTTCGAAGCTTCCGCTTCCATATAAACGTATCGGCCGGCAGATTTATCGCCGCCGCTGCCGCTTTTCTCGCTGCCGAGCAGCGTGAACCATACAGCCGCGGCGCATAATGCGGCGGCGCCAATCAAGGAGACGGCGACCGCCGCGCGGTTCCTGCCTTCCTTGCCGGTTACGCTCAGCCTAAACCGCATCCAGCCTCCCCCTCCTTCTTAACATGAGAAAAAAAGAACCGGCTCTTCCGTTTGAACCGGTTCTTCATCATCATGGATTTATTTTCGCGTGACGGTGTAGCCTTTATCTTCAAGAAGCTTGACGATTCCGTCCTCGCCCAGGAAATGAGCGGCCCCGACGACGACCAGGTACTCGGCTTTTTCCGTGCCGTTCAAGTACCCGACGATTTTATCCGTCATCGCCAAGTTGCGGTCTACCAACAACGCCTTGTAGTATTCTTCGTTTTGCGCCATGGCCTTGGTCAGTTCGAGCAGCCCTTCATCGTCGCCGCTCTTCCATAGCTCCGCCATAAGATCGACGTTGTCGTCGATATCGTTATATCCATCCAGAACGGCATTCAAATTGCTCTCCTGCAGCTCCGGGGACAAGCTATTAAACATGTTCAGCTGCGACTCGTACGATTCCAATTCGATAACGGGCATATTGCGCTCTTTTGCTTTTTGCAGAAAATAGAGATCGATTCCGGTCTGGCTTTCATAACCCGCCTGCATGGACTGAAGCGTCGAAATCGTCGTCTCGGCAACCCACGGCTTATAGGCGTCCAGCGCGTTCGTATCCAGTCCGTTCAGGGCAAGAATGGCCCCCAGCTTTTTGTACGTTTCTTCCGAAATGTGATCCTTCAGCGTAGTGCCGTCCTGATACATGCCCAGCTCCGCGATCAGCTGCTGATTCTCCGGATCCGCCGCGTTGCTGATATCGACTTCGACCCCCAAATAATCGGCTTCGTCAAAGGCCTCTTCAAAGGAAGGGTGCAGCGGGTAAAAGCTGCTGTCCGCAATATGCATGGAGCCGGCCAGATAGACGGTGTTGCCGTTGTGCTTCACTTCCCACAGAAACCCGCGTCCGCCTTCATTCTCGGTCAATACGACGGTGCGGGTAGCGGCGTCCCAGCGCACTTCAAAGCCGGCGGCTTCCCCAACCGAACGGACAGGGATATACTTGATTCCGTTAATCGTCCTGATCGTCGTATGCAGCGTAACTTCCCTGCCGTCTGCAGCAACGAGGACCGTTTCCGCGCCGGATTCTTTTAACGCAACGTTCAGCGATGACAGCAAAGCATCCAGCGGAGCAAGGGTAACGCCGTTATCGATAATCGGTTCATTCGAAGCAAATTCGATCTTTTTGCCGTCCACCTGCACCGACACCGGAGTCGGAGCGGCAGCCGCCGGCAGGGCGGACAAAAGCACGAATAAAGATAAAAAGAGCGATACGAGCGAAGCTTTCCATTTGTTCAAAACCGGTTTCCTCCTAAAATGCCTAATCTAGTATCCAGTTGAGTTCCTCACATTTCCATACTAGCATAGAGGAGATGAACTTATCTACCAGACCTCTAGCAAAAAACCCATACATTAACTGATGAAAGGAGCATTCCAATGGCAGCCTCACCGAAGACATTAAGGACTTGCGACAAAGGACACCGGTACTACAAAAGCAGCGACTGCCCCGCCTGTCCGGTTTGCGAACGGGAGAAGAAGCCGGAAAGCGGATTCCTTTCGCGGCTTTCAAGCCCCGCCAGACGAGCGTTGGAGCACAATGGAATAACCACTTTACAAAAGCTGTCCGCCTATACCGAACGCGAGATCCTAAAGCTTCACGGTATTGGACCAAGCTCGATGCCGATCCTTAGAAACGCATTGCAGTCGGAAGGTTTGGCGTTCAACCGCGGGAATGAAACAAAGGAGTAGAATGAAGATGCGAATCGACTCCAACAAAGAAAAAACCGGCATTCTGCCACAAATGCAAAGACCGCCGCAGCGGTCTTTTTCTTAAAAAGTCATAAATTGAATTTACGCTAAAATCACAAATGCGATCCGCCGGTAGCGTCAAGCATCTGCCCGGTAACCCAGCGGCCGTCCGGCGATGCCGCGAAAGCGACGATATCCGCGATGTCCGAAGGCTCGCCGACGCGGCCAAGAGCCGACATTTCCTCGGCATGCTTGCGGCCCTCGGGCGTATGCAGCCAAGAAGCGTTGACGTCGGTGTCGACGATGCCGGGCATAACCGCATTCACGGTAATGCCCCGCGGCCCCAGCAGCTGGGCCAAATGCAGCGTAAACGTATTGACCGCGCCTTTGGTCAGGTTATAGGCCATGATATGCGGATAAGCGATGCGTGTCACGCCCGACGAAACGTTAATGATCCGTCCCCCGTCCCGCAGACGGTCGAGCGACTGCTGTACGAGGAAAAACGGGGCTTTGACGTTGACGGCAAACAACCGGTCGAAGTCCGCCTCGGTCGTCTCTTGAAACGTCGAAGATGTGCCGATGCCGGCATTGTTGACCAGAATATCGAATCGGTTGCTGCCGGTCCGGCGGGCAAGCTCCTCGTCCAGACCCTTCAACAGGCGATCGACCCCGTCCAAGGCATCCAATTCGGCGCCGATGGCGAAGGCGCTTCCTCCCGCCGCTTCGATCGAGCGGACTGCCTCATCCGCCGCGTCGCGCCGGCTTCCGTAATGCACGGCGACGAGAGCTCCTTCCGCGGCGAGCCGGAGCGCAATCGCCCTGCCGATCCCTCTGCTTGCTCCCGTAACGACTGCGACACGATTTTCCAAACGTCTGCTACTCATTTCAAATCACTCCTCATCGAATGGTTGACCCCATTCTAAACCCTCCCCTTAAGGGCAAAGTCAAGGCGATTTGAAAAAGATCCCGTGCCCGGCCAAAAAAAGGATTCAAGCATCGGATAGCCGATTATAGTTTCGGATACAGCCTATGGTTAATCGAGTCAAATCCTCTCGACCGGCACGATCGCCTCTGCAAGACGCAAGCGGCCGTATATATCTCTATCCGGCGTCAGGTAGATCTCGCGGACCGGTTCGGCCGCGGACGGCCGATAGCCTTCGGCTTGCATCCAAGCCCGCAAAGCTTCCTCCGCCTTGCAATCGCCGCGATAAGGATCGCAGCGATGCTTAAGCGAAGCGGCCCGCTCGAGTCCGGGCAGCTGCCCGACGATCACCCTCCGGCTGGCCGGGATCGGCTTCGATAAGGGGATGGCGACCTCGATGTCCGAAGGCGACGCAGCGCTGTCGGCCCGCTTGTGCCAAACAATCGTCATCTCGCCTTCCGCTCGCTCCCCCTGGTCCCGGACGTATTGCTTCAGTTCATCGAGCAGCAAACATAGATGGCCTGTCGGAACCGACTCTCGAATGGAAGCCGCGAGTACCGGATCCACGCTGCGCAACCCGAATTCCTTGTCCTTGACTGCCTCGGCCGCTTCGGACACCCGTTCAAGCCGGACGAGCCGCTTGTCAATCTCCCCGACCTGCCGCTGCGCCTCTTGAATGAAACGCTCCAGCTCCTCCCGCTTCTCTTGCAGCGTCTGCTCCGCCTTCGACAGCTCCGCCGCATCGGCCAGCAGCGGCCGCATCTGCTCGAGCGTCAACCCCTGCTCCTTGAAGCCCGCGATACGCCGGACGGTCAGCAGCTGCTCCGCGGTATAGAAGCGGTACTTCGATTCCTTGTCGATATGCGCAGGCTTCAGCAGTCCCAATTGATCGTAGTGACGCAGCGTCTTCTCCGTCACGCCCGCTAGCTTCGCGAACGTCCCGATCTTAAACATCCGAAAATCCCCTTTCAGGCGCAACGCACGATCGCGCCGCAAATTGGCAAGTTGGCTTATTGAACTTATCATAACAAATCGTTGCCGTTCCGGCTAAAAGAAGACCTTCGTCTCGGTTCGCCGCCCCCCGGCCATAGCCTGCGGATTACCGGGCAGCCTTGGGACTCGCATTAAATCGAAATCAAATCCTTCACGTCAAAATTGATGCGAATCTCGTAATCTTCTCTTCTATCGTTATATTTAATTTTCGCCGCCTTCTGTTCCATATCGTAGTACCAGCCTTCTTCGGCCGCATCCCATTGCTTCGGATCGAGGAACATCGAAAGCTCCTTGTCCCGCAGGCTTACTTGAACGGGAGCGGCATCCCTGCAAAGCGCTTCGACAACCATCGTTTGCAGCCGGGCACGGTATTCTCCTTCATGCGTAAACGAAATTCGAGTATCCCTGCCGTTCTTGACGGTAATCGTCGTTCTCAAATAGTCTCCTTCCTTGCAACGATTGCTGCGTCCGTCGTCATCGTACAAGACGAAGCCGCCTTCTTCCGACGGCTCGATCAACAGCTGCAGCCGTTCCGCCGTATCCTTGTGAATGTTCGTAAGCCCGGGAGCCATCGGTACGACTGCGCCGCTTCTGAGGAACATCGGAATCGAATCTATCGAAACGTCCAGATGAATCGTTTGTCCGCCGGCATATCTCTTCCGCGTATTCCATTCCACCCAATCGGCCCCTTTCGGCAAGTAGACCGCTCTCGTCTTGGCGCCTTCCTCCAGCACATTGGCCACCAGGATCGAAGATCCGAGCATAAAATCGAAGCTTTCGTCCCACACTCGAGCGTCGTTCTGGAATTCGTACACGAGCGGTCTCATGATCGGCGATCCTTCCGTAGAGGCTTCGAACATCAAAGAATAGAAGTAAGGCATCAGCCGGTATCTGAGCTGAATCGCATCCCGGATATATCGAGTATAGGCGGGATACATCCACGGCTCCGTGACGGTGTTGTCCGTGTTGCAGGAATGAATCGAGAACCGCGGCTGGAAAATGCCGTTCTGAACCCATCGGACGAACAATTCCGGATCGGGTGCCGGACCAAAAAATCCGCCGATATCGCATCCCTGATTCGCAACGCCCGAAAGCCCCATGCCGAGCATAACGGGAATATTGAATTTCAAGCTTTTCCAGCTCGTGATATTGTCCCCCGCCCAGGTTTGCGCATAGCGCTGAATTCCGGCGAAGCCGGCCCGGTTGACGATATACGGCCGAACCCCGGGGGATGTCTCCTCCAGCGCCTCTTTCGCCATCTGAGCCATCAGATTCGGCATGATGGGCCGCAAGCCGTCGATCGGCTTCGGGTCCCCCTCGCAATGGCATAACGCCCTCGAATCGTTAATCTCGTATTCATTGTTATCGTTCCATATGGATGTGATGCCAAGCGAAATCAAGGATTGCTTCAAATGCTTTTTCCACAGCGCTCTCCCTTCCGGATTCGTAAAGTCCACGAAGGAAGCCGCTCCTCCCCAAAACCGGTCGATATGCGACCGTTCCCCGCTCGAATCCTTGATATAGGCGCCGGCTTCGTCGAATTCCCGATACAACGGGTTCGTTACCAGCATGCCGGGTTTGACGTTCGGAGCGAGCGCCGCCCCCATCTCCGCCATTTGCAAGGCGAACCGTTTCGGATCGGGGAAACGTTCATCGTTCCAGTGAAATACGTATCGCTTGCCGTCTTTTCCGGTCGTATAACCCGAGGATAAAAAAAATCCGTCGCAAGGGATGCCCTCCTCCCGGCATTTCTCCAAGAAGCCGAGAATCGCTTTATCCGAATGCCGATCCAACTCGGTGTAATACATCGTGGACCCCATGTAGCCGAGAGAGTATTTCGGGGGCAAAACCGTCTTTCCGGTAAGATCGGTGTAATGCCGGACGACATCTTTGATTCGCGGTCCATAAATAAAGAAAACGTCCAGCTCTCCGCCGTCCGCGCAGAAGTACGAATATTTGTTCCAATAGCCGCTCCGCTCGCACCCTATATCGAATACGGAGTCATGCGAGTTATGATAAAACAAGCCGCTGGCGGTTTGGCTTTCTCCGTTAAATTTAATAAAAAACGGAATATGCTTGTACAGCGGGTCTGTAAGCTCGGAATCGTACCCGATCGTATCGACGTTGTGCATCCTCATTCTTCGGTTCTTTTTGTTCAAATACCCCGATTTTTCCCCGAAGCCGTAATAATGATCGTGATCGTCCATACAGGAGTAGTGATAGAGCCTTCCTTGCGCGTCGCGGACATATGACTTCTCTTTCAGATCGGCATGCAGCACGTTCCCGTCCGTATCCGTTATTTCAATCGCGAACGGCTCTTTATTGATCCTTATACGCAATGTCCGTGTCGTTAAAAGCAGATGGGTTCCCCAATCGTCGTATTGCGCCGGAATCGCTTCGATTTTTCTCCGATCGGGCATCAAGGCATCCATCTTGTCTTCCCAAGCGGTCATCGCAAGCGAGTAGGAGGCTTCCTCCGGAAAATGCTCCTCGAACGTGCATCGAATTCTTACGATTTCGTCCGTTAGCAGCACGATTCTAAACTTCGCGGCATCTGTGATCAGATCCAGACGGCCGTCTCCGTTTCGTATCTCTAGAAGCTTTTTGCATATAATCATTGTCTGTTACCCCTTAAGTTTATTTGCTGGCAAAGGAAGGGCGCCACCCCTCATGGAATGACGCCCGATATCAAATCGTTCTCAGCTCGAACTATTGGCGTGCCGCAGCCCTTCCATCAAAATCAAAAGCGTCAACGCTTGACCGTAAGTCATCGGCGAGATCGGGATTTCCTTATAGAAGCGGGCATCGTTGCCGACCGGCGTGCCGTAGGAAACCTCCCGTACGATACCGTTCGCATCGATTCGATCGAGCACGGCCTGCAGCGCCTTTCGTCCGGCCGGCAAGTATTTCTGCGGCAAATAGCCTTTGCGCACCGCTTTTAAGATGCCGTAGCCGAAGGCCGCCGTACACGAAGTCTCTGCATAGGATGAAGGATCGTCCAAGACCGTATGCCACATGCCGTCATTCGCTTGAAGCGCGGCAAGCGCATGAACCTGGCTGTGCATCGTATCGAGCAGATATTGCTTAATCCCGTCCTCCAGCTCCGTCATGTCCAGGAAATCGACGATCCCGCAAGTATACCAGCCGTTGCCGCGCCCCCAGCGCACCGCCCCGTAATTATGCCTTCCATTAAAATCCCATCCGTGAAAAAACAACCCGGAATGGCGGTCGTACAAATATTTGATATGAATGAGGAATTGTTTCTTCGCTTCTTCGATATAGTCCGGACGCTTAAAGTAAACCCCCGCTTTCGTTAAGAAGAGGACCGTCATGAACAGAGTGTCGATCAGGATCTGTCCGTCGTTGGGATCGCCGGTAATCATGTGCTGAAAGGCGTTGTCCCCCGTACGGATCAATCCGTTCTCCCGGTCCATGATCCAGCGGCTCCACACGTCGCATACCCGGATGTATTCCTCTCTCCCCGTCAGCTCGCATAACGAAATCAGCGTAAGCAGCGGGGAGCACGTATTGACGTTCTTCTCGGGCAAGCCTTCCCGAATGCGGGCGTCGAACCAATCGGTCAAGAACTGAAGCGTCCCGGCATCCTTCGTCTCTTCGTAATATTGATACATGCCGTACAGACCGACGCCTTGAGGCCATTCCCACAGGTCAATATCGATCAGTCCGATCGGATAAATCTCGTCTACCCCTTCGTTTTTCATAGATCTCATGGCGCCGGACACGCGCTCGATCGCGTTAAGAATCGTATCTCGTTTCAAATGTGAGAAGCCACCCTTCCTTTACGTACCAACCGGCCTTGCACTCCGCAATCCTTGATTTGCACCGTCTCTCCGTTCACCGTCAAGGGCGCCTGCCAGCCGAAGCTCGTTTCGCCGTAGACGAAGTCCGCAAGCCGTACCCGCAACGCCTCTGCGGACGCTTCAATCGGCATCTTCAGCATGCTTTCGATAAACTTCTCGAAAGAACCGAACTCCTGACGATCGGCCGCTCGAACAAGCCACACATTGCGGCGTCCCTTCGATACAAGCTCGCGCCCCCGGTTCGTCCCTTCCTGCGTGAGCTCCAGACCGTTCTGCGCGTAAACCGCCGCATAAGCGCCGTTCCTCTCGCCGAAAAACCACGATCCGCGGGATTCGACGCGTTCGAACGCATATGCCGGGAAATAAGCATGCGTATAGCCGGCGTCGTGGTCCGGATCGATATCGAATAACAGGATGCCGAGTCCCTTGTACTGGCCGACCTTCGGCAAGCAGCCGTTTCCTGCCCAGAAGGACGGCCGCCCCGAACCGTGAGCGTAAATTTCTCCCGGATGGTTCACCCACACTTGGGCTTCGGGCGAGAACGCCAAATGGAGCACATGCTCCTGATAGCCCTTAAGACCCGCTCGGAAATCGGCGATGCTCGACATGACGTAAGAGCTCGTCCGGTAATGAAACAGCTTGGCGTACCCGTCTTTGCCTTGTTCGAGCCGGAACTCCAGCTCTTCTTCCGAGTTCAGCTTCAACCGCTCCGCGAAGGCTTGCGGCGGCGTATAATCGGACAAGCAGACCGACACGTTAAAGCTGGTGCTGTTCACATTCCCCGCGCCGTATCCGACCCAGATGAGCGAGGTAGTCCCCGCCGCATGGTTGCCCATCAGCTCCTTCTCGTAGCTGCGGCCGAACGTGGAGGTCAAATACCCGCCATGCGCTTCCGCGGTCATATACGAATACAGAAGATCCATCGCTTGCTTGGCCTGCTCCCGCAATGCCGGCCGCTCGGCCAGGTCGTACAGCTGGATCAAGCCAAGGAAATCGATCGGGATGTAGGCGCTCGAATTCCACTCGGCCAAGCCTTCGGCGAAAAAGCGTTCGAACCATCCGGTCAACTGCCGCTCCGCTTTCCGTTTCCGCTGAGCTCCCGTTTCTCCGCTGTTCGTGAACAGGTCGTCGGGGAACAGCTGGCCTGCCAGCAGCTGGCAGCTATGGAACAGCAGCGCATGGTTCTCGCTGAAGAACCACATCACATCGTCGCCCGGTTCGTCGATCCAATACCGGAAGCCGAGCACCGTCCTCTTGATCTGCGCCCAGAAATCTTCGTCGAATAAGCCGCTGTCGCGGTAATCCCGCCAGAACCGGAACAAAGCGATCAAATAAAAGTCGGCGCAGTCCCGTCTCTCCCGAATGCCGGCGAGTCCTTCCAGAATCATGTCCCGGGCTATTTCGGGGGCGCCCCCGGTCTTCAGCTTGGCGATAGCCGTATGAATATTCGGGATGCCGAGCGCGGCCACGCACTCCAGCGCGACGCGTTTCCGTTCCTCCACGGTCATGGCTTCGCCGTTATGCGGCTGGAACCGGGTATTATATACCTCTATGCCGAACGGCTTGCGAATCGTCGCTTTGCCAACCTGAACCGACAATTCGAAGTATTTATAGTCGACTCCGAATTCGTTGGTGTGTCCAAGCACGAGATGCTGCTGTCCGGCCTTGAGCTCCCGCCGAATCGAATACCGTCCGTCAAAGAAGCTGTTGTAGGTCACGTCGAACGTCAGGTCCCGATTGAAAGAAGCTTCGAAAATAATGCGAAGCTCTTCGTCCTTTACGCTATCCTTCGGAAAATAAGCCCGCCCGAGCGCTTGCTCCATGCCCGCAACCGCTTCCGCCGGCTCCGAATCGGTAAGCGGGATTTGAATTTCGATCGGCTCGGAACCCGCGTATTCCAGCGTGAAATGATACAGCGTATCCCGCTCCGCCAGATCCTCGTGGCACACAAAGAACGGGTTCTCCCCGGCCCGAAGCTCGACCTCCACCTGCGTCGTTTGTTCGATATTTCGGGTAAAGGGCGTAAAGTCGCAAGCGAGACGCCCATTTACCCATAACGCTGCGGCTCCGCATGTTTTAAGATTAAAAGTCGCTTTATGAGCGGCAGGACTGACCACGACGGTGTACGCGTATCTAAGCAGGTGCGTCGGCACGTAATAGAAGCCGGACGCTTCGACCCGCGAGTTGCCCCACGGGAAATAGAGGTTCCACCTCGCTTCCGATTCCCATAACGAGATGCCTTCCCCGAGCGCGGGAGGCGCGGCGAACGGAAGCTCCGGGGCTGCGGCCCGGCGTTCGCCGACAAACTCCTTGCGGCAAGGATTCTCATGAATGGAGAAGCCTTTAATGAGCCAGTCGTTGATATCCCCTTCCATCGTCATCGGCTCGAACCGCACCTTGCGGGTTAAAATGCCGCTAAGAAGCCAACGGTTGATCACCCGATGCCGCAGCTGCAGCGGAGAATAAGTCAGCATGTTTTTTCCGGTCGTCATCTTATCCTCATCCCTTCATGCCCGATGTGGCGATCCCCTGAATGAATTGACGTTGAAACACCAGGAAAACGGCAAGCACCGGAATCATCGTAATCGTGGACATGGCCAGCAGGCTTCCCCAATCGACGTTGTATTCCCCGATAAAGTTGGATAACGCAAGCTGGATCGTATACTTCGCCGGATCGCTAATCACGATAAGAGGCCACAAGAAATCGTCCCAGCGCCACATGAACGAGAAGATTGCGAGAACGGCGATAATCGGCTTTGCGATCGGTAAAATAATGCGCCAGAAAATCTTCCATTCGCCCGCGCCGTCCATACGCGCCGCTTCGAGCAGCTCGTCCGGAACGGACAGTAAATATTGACGAACGAGGAACACACCGGTGGGCGTCGCCGCAGGCGGGATAATGATCCCAAGCAGGCTATTGAACAATCCCAGGAAAGAAATCACCTTAAAGATCGGAATCATGATGACCTCAAGCGGAATCATCAAGGTGGAAATGAACCCGACGAGCAGTGCGGTATCCCCTTTGAACCGGTATTTGGCCAAGGCGAATCCGGCCATCGTATTGATCAGCAGCAGAAGCAGCGTAGAAGCAATCGTAACGATGGTGCTGTTCAGAAAATACGACCCGAAATTCCCTTTTTCGAAAGCCGCGGCGAAATGCTCGAACGAGATCGACTCCGGCAGGATGGCTGGCGGCCAGCCGTACAGCTCCGTTTCCGTCTTAAAGGATGACAGCACGGTCCAGACGACGGGAAATAACCAGACAATCGTGATTGCCAGCAAGATCACATACGTACCCACTTGAGCTTTTCGCATTAGTTTTCTCCCCCTTTCGAGAGACGGAACTGCAGCGCCGAGAATACCGCGATAATGGCGAAAAGAATGACCGACATCGCGCTCGCCATGCCAAGCTCCTGCTTTGTAAAACCGATTTCATAAATGTACTGCACGATAAACGTCGTTTCTTTCCCGGGCCCCCCGCCTGTAAGGGCATACATAAGCGGATAGGCCTTAAACGCGTCAATGATCGCCACCATCAATACGAGGAGGCTTGTGGGCTTAAGCATCGGCAGCGTAATATCCCGGAACGTTCTCCACCGGGACGCCCCGTCCAGACTGGAAGCCTCGTACAGATCTGCGGAAATCGATTGCAGGCCGGCAATAAAGATAACCATAAAAAATCCCGTTCTGGACCATAACGTCGCGATAATAATCGACAAGTTGGCGTAAAACGGGTCGGTCAGCCAGCCGATTGACCCGAACCCCAATGCATTCAACAAGTAATTCAGAATGCCAAACGAATCTCCGAATATCCACTTCCAGGTCAAACCGACAATGATATACGAAATCATTGTCGGCCAATATATGCTCGCCCGAAATAACCCTTTCAGCTTCACTTCCCGAACGAGCAGAAGCGCGATCCCGAGAGCCAAGACATAGATTCCCGGAACCACAACGGCTGCATAAAGCCCGGTGCGGCCGAGCGCCGCCCAAAACTCGCCGTCGGCGAGCACCTCTGCGTAGTTCCGGAAACCTAAGAACTCCATCTCATTTAAGCCGTCGTATTCGTGAAACGAATACACAAAGCCAACAATCGCCGGAACGACAATAAACGTCGCGAAAATGACGAAGTTCGGAAGAACGAATAAATAGGGGGCCAGCGCCCTCTTCAGCTTTTCCTTTTTCCAAGACGTTTCCGTTGTGCTCTTCGGGCTTGTCCATGCTTGAGACACCCTATCCCCTCCTTTCCCGGATGCTTGTTATTTCTCGTCGGCGATCGCTTCGTCGATCAGCTTCGCCGTTTCCTCCAGAGCCTCCGCCGAGGACATCTTGCCGGATAGCACGTTCACGATATTATTTTTCAGATCGGTCGAGAACTTCGGAACGATCGTCTGTCTCGACCAATCGTTCGCCGCAAGCGGAGTCGTATTCGCAAGCTCGTCGGCGAACACCTCGAACATCTCTTTGCCGAACGCATACTCCAGCTTGCCGCTGTCTTTGCGCGGGCTAATAAAGAGAGACTCTTGGTTATACCGGGAGTTAATCTCTTTGGAGGTCGCCCATACAATGAAGTCGGCCGCTTCTTTCTCCGCCTTGCTGCCCTTGAATGCCATCAAGTATTTGCCGCCGGGGACGGAGGAACGAATCTTCGCTTTCGGCATGTACGTTACGCCCCACTCGAAGTTCGCAATGTCTTTGTAGCTGCTCAGCATCCAGTTCCCGGCCATATGGGCGGCTACCGTACCGGACCGGAACAAGTTGTTCGGATTCTCGCTGCCGAGCCATACGGATTCCGGCATAATTCCGTCTTTGTGCAGTCCGGTAAAGTAGTCGAGCGCTTGGACCGCTTCCGGACTGTTAATCGCGCTTCGTGTCCCGTCCTCGCTGATCATGCTTCCGCCGAATTGATATAGCATCGTGGACCAGCGGTGCGGAGAGACGTCCCATACAAGGCCGTACTTCGCCCCGCCTTTCTCCATAACCTGTTGCAAAGCCGCCTTAAACTGGTCCCACGTCCATACGTTATTCGGGTCTGTCGGCACCTTCACTCCGGCTTTGTCGAACAACGTTTTGTTGTAAATCAATCCATTTGCCGTAACATCCATCGGCGCGGCGATAATTTTGCCGTCAGACACATAATACGGCTTGATCGAATCGATAAATTGACTCGTAAATTCGTCGGCCGTTCCGACGTAAGGCGTCAAATCCAGCGCTTGCTTCGCATAAGCTCCGGTATCGGTCATCCGGGCCAGCGCGGGCGGCTGGCCGCCGGAAATCATCGTTTTCAGCTTCGTATTCAAGTCTTTGAAGGCGACCTCAATCAGGTTGATTCTGACGTTAGGGTTTTGCCCTTCGTACTCCTTGATCAGCCCTTTAATGACCTCCCCTTCAATTCCGTCGGTAAACCATAGGAAATCGAGCGTAACCTGCTGATCGGCATTCCCGCTCCCTCCGGAGCTCGAACCGCATCCGGCCGCAACGACGGCCACAACGGCGGATAACAACAACAATACAATCGTTTTCATACTTTTTTTCATCTTTATTCCCGGCCCCTATCTTTAATGGAATGTTCTGCTGCAGTCTTGCGGTACGTCAGCGGAGAGATTCCTGCGTATTGCTTAAACATGCGGCTGAAGTGAATAGGAGTGCTGAACCCGAGATGCTCGGACAGAATCCCGACGGGTTCGTCCGACAACCTCAGCAGCTTTTTGGCCTCGTCGATTCTTTTCCGCGTGACGTAGTTGTTGATCGATATCCCCGTAATCTCTTTAAAGCAATGGCACATATAATATTTGTTCAAATGCATCGTTTCGGAAAGATCCTCCAACGAGATGGAGGTTCTATAGTGCTGATTCAGATACTTCAAAATCCGGCGTACATTGGTCTCTTTCTGCGATTGTGCCGGAGCCGTCAAGTGAGAATAAACGTCTTTCGATTTGCGGTAGATTTTGAGCAGAAGCTGCACCATCAGGCTTTGCATCATAAACTCGTATCCGATCCCTTCCTTCTCCCTTTCGGACAACATCGCCGTGAAATGGCCGGCCACTTCATTCATGCCGCTTTCGCCCCACCGAATGAGCAGCCCGTTCGGATGGTCGAACAAGTTCAACAGCTTCGATTGCAATTCGTCTCCTGCCATTTCCTGAATATAATCCGCCGTAAAATTAATATAGCTCCTAATATACGGCACATCCTTGGCCGGATTCGGCTGATGCAGCACATCGCCGCTGATCAGCAGCATATCGCCGGGCTGTAACGGATAAATTTCGTTGCCGATTATGAAATGCACGTTGCCTGCAAGGAAAAAATAAATCTCGAAACCGTCATGCGTATGAAGCGGCCAACTGTCCTGCCACTCCGAAACCTGGTGACGAATGTATATACGCTCCTGCTTCAAGGCTTTGTTGGTAGGAAAATGAGCGTTATACTTCATCGAATGTCACCACCCTCTATCGCATTTTTCTATGAAAGCGCTTTTTTAGATTCTAACATAGCGGCTTACATGGGTAAGCATGGATATTGTTTAATATTTATCAAATGTTGCTGTTCCTTTTCCTCCCGAACGGTGCATCACATCGAAGCTCCATAGCGGCAGAACCGGTCCTATAGTCTCTAATCGTTACACAATAAATGCAAGCTTGCGCAAGTAACGACAAGCCAAGTATCCGCCATAAAGCAAAAAAGAGCTGCCGCCGGGCAACCCTTTCCGTGATTCTTTCAAGCTATTTGGCTACACGCGAAGCGCTTTACCGCTAAACGTTTGATGGCGCCTAGAAAGCGGGGGCGCGTCCAAGAAGGGGAAGCGAATACCGTATACATCCCAAGCCGGTTTCCGCCCCATAGGTCGGTCATAATCCCGTCGCCGATCACCGCCGTTTCCCGTTTGGAGGTTCCCAGAATGTCCAAAGCGGCCATGAACGCTTTTTTCCTCGGCTTGCCGGCCTCGAATAAAGCCGGAATGTCATGAAGCAGCCCGGTGCCGTCCGCAGGTGGCTTGCTGTTCGATACAATCACGACCTTCATTCCGTATCGGGATTTAAGATCCTGCAGCCACTTCATGACCGAGTCGGGCGCGGACGCCGATTTTCTCGGAACCAACGTATTGCTCCAATTGACGATGATTCCTTTAATTCCCGCCCGATGCAGCGCGCCCGCGTCAATCTCGGCGATCGATCTCACCGTTAGCGAAGGTTTAATAATTGACATAAACGTCCTCCGTCAACCATCCTGTATTTTCTTCTCCTTCAAATTATTCGTAACAAACGGAGATGAAAAACCTAGCACTATTTTCCAGCGAGAAACAGCGTTTTGGTACATAAAAAAAGCACCCTGCAACGTCACGCGGATCGTTGCAAAGGCACTTTCCTTACACCGGGATTAACCGTATTAATCATGTGTTAAAAGACAACGGTTTTGTTGTCGTGTACGATGACGCGGTCCTCGATATGCCATTTCACGGCGCGGGCGAGAACGACGCGTTCGATGGTGCGGCCGATCCGCTTCAGCTCGGGCACGTTGTCGCGGTGGCTGACGCGCTGCACGTCCTGCTCGATAATCGGTCCGCCGTCCAGCTCCTCCGTCACGTAGTGCGCGGTAGCGCCGATAATTTTGACGCCGCGCTTGTACGCTTGGGCGTACGGGTTGCCTCCGATGAACGCCGGCAAGAAGGAGTGGTGGATATTGATGATGCGGTTCGGGAACTGCTCGATGAATTTAGGCGAAATAATTTGCATATAACGGGCGAGCACGATCAGATCCGCTTTCCCCATAACGAGCTCCAGCTGCTTGCGCTCCGCTTCCTGCTTCGTCTCCGGCGTAACCGGGATATGGTGGTAAGGAATGCCGAACGACTCGACCTGCTCTCTCATATCCGGATGATTGCTTACGACCATCGCGATTTCCGCGTTCAGATCTCCCGCCTTCCATTGCCACAGCAGCTCGGACAAGCAGTGATCCTCCTTGGATACGAAGATGGCGATCCGTTTCTTGCGGCTGGCGCGGAACGTATGCCACTTCATTTCGAACCGGTCCGCCACCCGGGCGAAATCCTCGACCAGAATCGGCAGCTCCCGCTCCAGATCGTTCAGATCGAATTCGAAACGGATGAAAAACATGCCGCCTTCCGGATCCATCGTATATTGGTCGGACTGAACGATGTTCGCGCCGTGCTCGTACAGAAATTGCGAAACGGCGGCTACGATTCCCGGACGGTCCGGACACGAGATAAGCATTCTGGCGCGGCCGCTTTTATCGGATTGAACCGCCGCTTCGTTGTTGGATTGCGATTGCATAACGATGATTTCTTCCTTCCTGTTATTCTTCGTTTCTTAAGGACTTCCATCGAAGTCCTCGAGGATGCGCGGGCCGCGGTTAAGCTTTCACAAGAAGCTCCTTGCCTGCGAACCAAGCCGTAATGCGCTGGTTAAGCTGCTCCTCCGTCAAATCTTTCGGCAGCGCGTCGCTTGCGGCGACAAGATCGTACAGCCGCTCCATCGGCTCGCGCGGATCGGCTTTTTTCGCCTTCGCGTCGTTCTTAAGCAGCTCCCATGTCGAAAGCACGAAAAGCCGCGGATCGATATCCTGTTTGCCGAAAAAGTGGTGCAGCCGCTCCACATGGTCAAAAAAGTCTTCGCCAAAGCGCTCCGACGCATCGCCGCGCAGAAGGGCGATCTCGGCTTCGTACATCGGGCGTTCCTGCTTGTCCACTTTGCCGATCCAAGGCGTTTCCAGTATAAACGGACGGCCCTTAAGAGCTTCGTGATGAACGATGTTGTTAATGGCTTCGAAGCCGAGATAGCCGGCTCCGACCGGCGCATGGCGGTCTTTGGCCGCGCCCTGCGGGTTTTTGGAATCGTTGATGTGCACGACGGCTACGCGGTCCAGCCCGACGATGCGGTCGAATTGCTCCAGCACGCCGTCCAGGTCGCCGATCAGGTCGTAACCGGCGTCGTGCATATGGCAGGTGTCCATGCACACCGTCAGACGGCCGTTGCTCTGCACCTTGTCGATAATGGAGGCAATCTCCTCGAACGTACGGCCGATTTCCGTCCCTTTGCCGGCCATCGTTTCGAGCGCGATGTTCACGTTCGTCTCTTTCGTGCCCTCAAGCACCTCGTTCAGCCCTTCCGCAATGCGCGCGATGCCGTATTCGGCGTCCTTATCGGTATAAGCGCCCGGATGAAGGACGATATTGTTAACGCCGATATAATCGGTGCGGCGGATTTCTTCCTGCAGGAAGCGGACCGCCAGCTCAAACGTGTCGTCCTTGTAGGAACCGAGATTGATGATGTAAGGCGCGTGCACGACGATTTCGCCGATGCCCGCCTTGTTCATGGCTTCTTTGCCTTCTTCGATATATAACGATTCAATCGGCTTGCGTCTCGTATTTTGCGGCGCTCCGGTATAAATCATAAAGCTGCTGGAGCCGTAGGATACGGCTTCTTCCGTTGCGGTCAGCAACCCCTTGTCCGAAAATGATACATGGGAACCGATTTTCAACATGGTACAACGCCCCTTTCGGTTGATCAACCCTTATTTTACAGGGAATATCGAAATAAATCTAGGAATAAGGTATAATTCATGCTGAGGTGAATCATGCTATGAAATCAGCGCCAGACTGGTTCATGTATTTCATTGTTTTTTGGGCGGTCGTGCTCGCGATGGCGATGGCTGTCGGCGGATTTTTTATGTTCCGCAAGTTTCTGAAAGTGCTTCCGAAACAAGACGGCAAGTCCAAGCTCGACTGGCAGAACTACTGGGTGGAACGAAGCCGCAGCTTGTGGACGGACGAGTCCAAGCAGTTTCTGGACATGCTCGTTTCTCCGGTTCCCGGCCCGTTCCGCGATATCGCCAAGCATTCCATCGCCGCGAAGATCGGGGAAGTCGCCATCGAATCCGGCGCCAAGGAAGTAACGACAGATCATTGCCTGGAAGGCTACATCAAAGCTACCCCGGCGCGCGACTACAAGAGCCTCATCCACTTTCTGGAACGCAAAGGAATCGACTACTCCCCTTATCAACATTTGCTGAATAAACCGAAATAAATGACTGTTCGAACGTAATCATGCACCCGCCATCCGCTCTTAGCCGCCTCCGGCGTTATGCGGGAAGCCGCCGCTTCCGCCGCAAACCGTCCGGCAAGCTTAGCGTTTCGTGAGGTGCATTCTGCATTTAGGAATCGATAGAACTAATTCAAGGTTTGACCGGTTAAAACGCTTCAATACTTACCAAGTTTCACATTCGTCCGCGAAGGTTATATAATAAACGTTGTAACCTTTGCCGATGTTCAAACGTTATACCAACAGGAGGGACTCATTATGATGAACATGCTGAAGAAAAACAAGACAAGCCGCGCGCTGATCGCCGGCGCCATCCTTATTGCCGTCATGCTTGCTACAGCTGCTTGCAGCAACAATAATAACAACGGCGAACAGCCTTCGCCGAGCATTGAACCGACGCCGGTCGTCAGCGCAACGCCGGAACCTACCGATAACGGCGGCGTAACCGAACCGGGAGAAGCAACCCCGGACGAGGACGGCGCGGCAACCGAGGAGCCCGTAAATACGGCGCCGACCGATGCGCCTTCCATGAAGGGCGAAGGAGTATTCGTCGGACTTGCCGATACGCATACGGTTGAGATCGAAACGTCTGGCGGCGCGCAGTCGTACCAGTTCGAGGACAGCTTGTCCGACGCGATCAACGCCATTCAAAGCAATGCGAACGTAACGTTCGAATATGTGGAGAAAAAAATCGAAGCGGACGGCCAATCGATTACTCAACTGTGGCTGACCAAAATCGAAGCCAGCAACTAACCCTATTCGCCGTCCTGTCTTAAGGACGGGTCATTGAGCGGCGATAGACGAGAGAGTTGCCGGTTATTCTGGTGCTTCTAAGCAAGGCCGGCGTTTATCGCCGGTTTTTTTTTACCCCGTCGAAAAATATCACTTTTCGCTTTCGAATGCCGCTAGGCGATAGGAACGGCCGGGCTTCTGTAGAAGCTTTTTATCTCATCGCGTAACATCCACTGTTCATAAGACAAAGAAATAAGGAGGCCTCTTTATGCGGATAGCCGTCGCCGGCGGAACCGGCTTTATCGGGAGCGCATTGGCCCGAGCCCTTCTCGAACGGGGAGACGAAGTGCTGATCATTAGCCGGTCGGGCGGACCGGTGCGGATGCGGACTGGAAATTCAGTTGATATTCGCAGCGGTCGATCCGGGGAAACGGAGACAGGCAGCCTGGATAGAAAACGGGACGGCCGGTCCAGGACTTTCCCCGCCATTGTTACATGGGAGGAGCTGCAAACGGCTCCTGCCCGGCTTGAAGGAGTCGATGCAATCGTCAATCTCGCCGGCGAAACGATCAATCAACGTTGGACCGGCGACGCCAAACGGCGAATCGTCGAATCCCGGACATCCGCCGCGGCGCGGATTGCCGACGCGGTACAATCGTTGGAACGGAAGCCTGCCGCCGTTATCCAGGCTTCCGCCGTAGGCGGCTACGGCGTTTCGGCCGAGGCGGTCTTCACCGAGCAAAGCCTGCTTGCGGGGAACGATTTTCTGTCTAATGTGGTCCGCGATTGGGAGCAATCCGCCGACCGCATTGAAGCGGGTCGGATCGTAAAGCTGCGCATTGGCCTGGTCCTGGACAGGCAAGGCGGCGCCTTTCCGTTAATGCGCCTTCCTTACCGGTTTTTCGCGGGAGGCCGAATGGGCAGCGGCAGCCAATGGGTATCGTGGATCCACCTCGACGATTTGGTGCGGCTTATTCTATTCTGCCTTGACCGCGCTGACCTAAGCGGACCCGTGAACGGGACGGCCCCTTTCCCGGTGACCAACGATGCTTTCGGCAGAGCGATCGCAAGGGTCGAAGGCAAGCCTCACTGGCTCCCTATACCGGCCTTCGCCCTGAAGGCGGCTCTTGGCGAAATGTCCACCTTGCTGCTCGACGGCCAACGGGTCATTCCCGAACAAGCGCTCGCGCATGGCTTTACGTTTCGTTATCCCGAAATAGACGATGCCGTCAAAGCGCTGTTAGGCAAGTAGAACGAATAATAAAGAGAAGTATTGTTCTCTCGGATATTCCGGTCGATAGCCTAAATTCGTCAGCAGGAGCCGTTTCAATATCCCGCTTTTGAATCCTCCAAAGGAGAATGAAAAAGAGGCTGTTCCGCGCAAGCAGCTAGGTAACTGATTGCGGGACAGCCTTAAGCCCCTCCCTCCACTCACTCTCTTCTAAAAGAATATTTAGGACCTTCCGCTCCTGCCAGCTGGACGACATCCCCGACCGTAATGGAATAAATCTTATACGGGATCATCGCTTCGCCGTTCAGAAGGCTGCCGTTTCGGGAGCCGAGGTCCTTCACCCGGCATTTTTCGTCGTCCGTCGACTCGATTTCCAGATGCAGCCGGGATATCCCGGCCGCGGATTCGACGTAACTGACTTGATCCCCGGCTCTTCCGACAATATAGGGACCTCCGTTCCAGGACAGCCGTTCTTCCTTGCCTTTCCATTCCCGGTACAACGCCATTTTGCCGCGGCCTTGCGATAACCGGTCCGCTTCGCTTCCGAGCATGACCGTCAACTCGTCGGAATAGTCGGCTATACCGCCGTCCGGGACCTTATCGGCGTCCCGCATCTCGGAGCTGGCGGCGGCCCACACGAGTTCCGACTTCCTTGAACGGAGATCCATCGCATCCGGATTTTCATTGTCTTCCTCGGCCTTCCATCCGGGTAAAGCTTGAACGCGCACTTCGCCGCCCGGCGTCGTCGATCTGTCTATTGAACCCGGATGCTCTTTCCCGAAGTAACGGCCAAAGGCGTTCTTGTGCTCCGCCTGACGGCTCGCCTTCGGAGCAAGCAGCCGCGACACGGGATCGAATTCCTCTTCGGACCCGTCCGAGTCCCACAGATACTCCGCTTCCGCATCCTTTGGCTTTCGGAGCCAGATAAAGAAAAGACACGCCAGCCCCAGCATCGATAAGCCCAAACAAATATAAAGACTGTTGCGCCCGGGCGAAGCGATATACAAATATCGCCATGCTATAGCCAGCGCCAGCGCGATGAAGGCCGACCGTATCCATTTGCTTTTGCTCGGCCCCCCCGCTGTTGGGGAAGGAATTTCGTCGAATCCGTTCATCCCCCGTTCTATATGCCGATGCGGATCCCCCGCTTCATTCGCTATGCTCGCCCCATTCTCTTCGTACTCTCCGTACCCTTCGGTACCCTCGTTCTCTTCGTCCGCTATACCCGCTTCCATTGTTGCGCTCGGCCAAGGCTTGCCGAAATGCGGCATATCCTCCGGTTCATCTCTCATCCATTGCCGGCGGCGTGGTTCCTTCTCCTCGCCCGGCCGTAAGCCGGCCAAACCGGAGCCCTCGTAGAGCTCCTGAACAGGAGGATCATAACTCCTTTGCGCCTGTGTACGCTTCGGAACCCCCTCGGTTAGCGAGGAAGAGCCGCCGGGCCGGATCGAATTGCCGAACGAATGACCGCCGATAAGCTCGAGCAGCAAGCTGCGCAGCTCCCGGCACGGGTACCCTTGGCCGCTTGCCATCTGAAGAATTCGCTGAAGCCCGGCGCCGTCGATGTCCGCGACATTCGCGCTCCAGCTTACGATCAGCGACAACAGATCGCCGAAATCGCTATTCGGACCAAGTCCCGCTTCAATCGTCGGCATGTACGCGAGCTGAATATCCGTCAGCTGTTCGCCCACGAACAAGAACCTTTCGTTCAGCAAGCAGCCTTCGGGCCGAAGCATATAATGCTTGCATTCTTCAAGAGCTTCCACGACCGCCAACAGCATCGAATAAAACTGCTGCATCGTTATCGATTGCAGCTGCAGCCGGTGCGCCAACATTTTTTTGCCGTTTAAGGCGTAACGGAACGTTACCAGTCCGTCCATTTCGAACCATTCCACCGGCAGCAGCTGCGGCGGACGGCAGTTTTGCAGCATTTGAAGCTCTACCTGCGCCAATTGGTCCCGGCGAATCCCCTGTTCACGATCCACGATCATCTCGTGGCCCCGGGACATGGAAAAATCGATTCGAAACCTGTCCATTGCATCTCCTCCTCTCCGTCAAGACGTTCATTCAAAGCATCGTCCACCAGGCGGATAACGCGCCGGGAACAACTGCCAGCATAAAAGGAAATTTCTTGCCTTCCTTTGCCCATGAAAGCCACCCTGCCTGGCTTAGCCCCATTCCGGGAACGAACAACGAGACGGCCCCGGTGAACACCCGCCGCGTAAACGGACGGCTTATGAACAGCATAACGAGCCCGATCGCACCCGCATACAGAATCGAATACATCAAAACATAGAGCGCCGCCGACGGGCCGACCCATGCTCCCAACGCGCCAAACAGCTTGACGTCTCCCGCGCCGATGCCTTTCGCCGCATATAACAGCAGCAAGGGGATCGCTCCCGCAGCGGCGCCAAGCAGCGCGGAACCGCCGCCTCCCCAACCGCTCGCAACCAAATGATAGATTAGTCCGGCCGCGAAAAAAAACGCTGTCAGCTTGTTCGGAATAATCATGCGCCGGATATCCGTTATAAAAGCCGAAATCAACAATGCCGCAGCCGCGATAATAGAAACGCTCATGCCTTGCTCCTCCTCCGTCTGTTCGATATGCTCGTCTATTGATTTTGCGGCTCTTCGTCCTTCTCCACAATAAAATGCATCGATACTTTCTCCCCGGAGGAGGATTCGGCCGTCAGCTCCCATATCCCCGGCGTCGTATTGCCGCCGACAAGCCATGTCCAGCTAATTTTTCCGCTGCTGTCCGCCTCGGCTTGCCCTAAATTTTTGGCCACGCTTTGCCCGCTTTTGTATCGGACGGAAAGCGACGCCGTCGCGTTTGGTTCGGTAAGGGCCACTACCGTCGCTTTTTGCCCGGGGCGAAGCGGAGACGGCTGAAGGGATACGATCCGAATCGGGACGGAATTCTCCGGCGAAGAAGACGACGCCCCCGATGCAGGGACCGCGTCGCCGATCCATACCCGCTCCGACGCCTGCTCCCTTAACGTAATGCTAGTCCCGGCGAAAGGCAGCCGGAACGGGATTTCGTACTCCGCCGCAACCGTAATATAGGGCTCTTCTTTATCTTTGAGATCGGGGAGCGTCAGCTTGGCCAGCCGCAAGCGATCCGCATCGAGAACCGCCCCGTCCGCATATTCCCGGAGGAGCGGTTCGACGACGGTTCTGCCAAGCTCCGTGGCGGCCGCATTCGCAAGCGGCTGCCAGTCCCCGCGAAGCGCGGCGGATGCTATGCTTCCCGCCGGGTCAGGCAGCCACTCGGCCGCTTCGGCGGCCAAGCTGCCCCAATCGGCCAGCTCGCCTTGAACCGGCACCGGCATGCTCGACAGCATCCCGCTCGCTTGCTGATAGGACAGCTCGACGGGGCGCATATGGGCCGCGATCTGTCTGGCCGTCTGAGAAGCTGCGGATTGTACGGCAAGCTGCACCGCACACAAGCGAATCATCACAATAAAGAACACAAGAACAATCAGAAGCAGCGGCATGACGAGCGAAGCTTCCAGGACGATGCTTCCTTGCTCTCCCCCGCCCGGCCGCCGCCTTCCGCCGCATAACGCGCTAGTAGGAATAACCCACTGTTCTGGTCGTTTCATACCGTCCTCCATCAATTCGTCCCTGAAGCAGCCCCATGCTTCCGAGTAGGCGGATCGCTCCCGGAATAAACCACAAATCGGCCGCAGCGGTTACTTCCGCGGTTACAGAGGCAGGTACCGCAGTCAGCTTCGCGCCGGTATTATGCTCGATAAGCGCGGACATGCGTGCGAGCTTCGTCGCACCGTCCGCCCCGTGCAAGAGCAGGAACAAACGAAGATACTCCAGGTAGGTAACGTCAAACGCCGCATATTTGGACAAGGGCGCCGCTCCCCGCTCGGCGAACGCCGCCATATCCTCTCCGGTTTTTTCCAGACCGTAAAGCATCGAACAAGACAGAATCAACAGCGGGTGGCCGGTTGCCTTGCAAGCCGACAGCCCTTCCATCGTCCGTATCGCATAGCGTACGGCAAACAGCTCCCCATAGGCCGCAGCCAGGTTGGCTACCGGATCGTGAAACCCGTACACGATATACTCCAGCTCCTGATTCGCAAGCGCAACTCCGTGCGTCAGCTCCGTCAAATCGCCGTTCTGAACGGCCGCTTTCAAATTTTGCGGTGCGAAATAAGTGAAGCGTCCGGCCGCATATTCGCTGAAATAAACCGAATCCCGCGCCTTGTCCAGCATATCCCCTATGCCGCCGAACATTTGATCGAGCAGCGAATACGACGCCTCCGCAGCCGCATCGGCGTCGGCCGGTTCCTCAATCGATTGCTCCGCTTCGTCTACCGCTTCGTTAAAGGCGAGATTGTCCTTATATAAAGCTTGAACCTCCTGAAAAGCTCTCGTATGCTCTTCGCTTTGCGGAATCGCCGTCAGCGCATGCAGGAAGCCGCGCGTCTGCTTCCACATCTCGCCGATCTGCTCCCTCTGCCGCTTCAGTTCCTCGGATACGGCATTATCCGTCAGCTTGCTCTTTCGATCGTCCAGCTTCGAGCCTTGCCGGATATATTGCCGATCGTATTGATCGTAGGCGGTCCGAAGATTTAATGCCCCCTCCTGGATCAGCCGGCTGTCGGGATCCGGGTGGTCCAGCCCGTAAGCAAGGTTGGAGCCGAAGCCGCCGATCTCCATATCCAGGGAAGCATACGCCGCCGCCTGCTCCGACAGCTCCGTCCGGTATTCCTGAAACCAGCCGGCCGGCAAAATCACTTCCTGTCCCATCGCCCGGATTTCCTCCATATCGGACTTGTTGCTCGCCGGAATATCCGCCTGCTTCTGTCCGGTTACCTGCTTGCCCTCGGCTTTGTCAAAGCCTTCCGTAGCGCCAGACTGCTCCGCTTGCGCATGGACGGTTCGCATTTGCTCGTTAAGACGCTCGGCCTCCTCCAGCGCCGTCAACGCTTCACCCTGCAGCTTCGTATGCTTGTTCATCACTTTGGTGCCGGCGGGCTTCAGTTCATTCAACAAACCGTGCGCCCGATCCCGGTATTCCTTGATCTTCTCTGTGTTCACTCTCGGCAAGCCTCGCTCCGCAAGCGCTTCGTCTTCCAGCACCCATTCCGCGTATTCCGGATAATCGGCGGCCAGGCCAGCCGCCGTGTCGTCCCCGCCTTGCACAAGCTCGCTTACCTTATACGGAATCAAGCGGTCTATGCCGCTATCCTGCAGCGCTTGGGCGGCGGCAAGCTGAAGGCCGAGCACCCGGTCCAGCTTCTTCTGCCGCTCTTCGTACAGCTTGTTGAGCTTCTCAAGGAGGTTAACCGTAACGGCCGCTTCCTTCGCCGCCGTCGCAATGGGGACAAACTTGCCCGCCAGCTCCAGCGTAAAATCAACGGGTGCTTTATATTTCATCTCCTCCAGCACTTGCCTGCGGAATACGTCGTGATGGCCCAGCGTCTCCGAAGCGTTGACATGCGCTTCCTCCAAGCTCGGATTAACGAGCCGGAAAGCTTCTTCAACCGAACCGGTTTCCTCAGCCCGCTCCAGATTGCTCGCCGTCACATGCTCCAAAATACGATCGCCGTCGGTGCCGCCGCGGCCGAACAACCCGTATCTCCCATACAAGGATTCGTCATAGGCGGACAGAACCGACCGAACTCCGCTGCGGGCGGCATCCTCCGTCATTTTGTTCAGCATGGCGATGCGGGCATAGTCGATCAGTACCGATACAAATAGCAGCAAAGCGGACAACACCACGACCGAAAATACCGTTACGGCACCGTCCTTGCCGAATAAAAGCCCCCCTGCAGCTTGAGTGCGCAGCAATCGGCCGCGCGCAACATCCGCGCGCATTACGGCTGCCCTCCGCTCGTCTTCGGCTTATAGGTTGCGAGCACCGCCCCGGCGTCCTTGGAAGCAAAGACCCCGCTGCTCAGCTTCGTCCCGTAATACCGGGCGAGATCCACGCTGCGGATAAACTCCGCCGGCTCCACGACATTCGCGGAAGCTATCGCCTTCGGCTCCCGCTTGCCGAGCAGAAGCTCCAGCGCCGGCAAATCGACCGGCTGGCGCAGTTTCACCTGGACCAAACGCTGCAGCAATCCGCGCGTATAATCGGCCTGCCCTTCGAATGCGGGGCGGACATCCGACAGCCATCCCGCTGCCCGGCTCAACTTGTAGGACGCAAGCTCGGACTTATCGGCTCCGGCAAGCTCCGACGGAACGGAAACCGCGCTGGCCCCGTCGCCGGAGGACGCCAAGCCGAATACCGATTCCAGCATCCGGTCTTCGCCGATCCTCCAATACAGCCCGTCGTAGCTTCCGGCAGGGGCCATGCCGCTTTTCGGCTCTTTCTTGCTGTTATCCCAGCTGAATGCCGCTCTTTCGGCGGTAATGCCTGCGGCATAATACAAGACGATTTTCTGGTACATATACATCCCGAACAGCAAAAAGCATATCACCGTCAGAACCAGCAACGGCATAACAAGCGTAGATTCCAGCGTATAGCTGCCCTGTTCTCCCCGAAGGAGGCGCAGCAGCTTGCCGTTAATCGAAGATCGTATCCGCTTGGTCATCGGCTTTGCCCATTAAGCGCTTAATCATGTCGATAATCCAGTCTTTAAACAACAACGCGATAATAATAATGACCGCAATAATCAAAATAATTTCGAGCGTGCCAAGACCCGATTCCGACCGCCAAAACGATTTCCATGCTTTTGTCAGCTTCCCCATACGATAATCTCCTTTATATTTGTTTAACATTGGCCGTCGTCACGACATAAGCAGTACGGCCGGCGCCGCGACAAGCACCATCAGCGCCAGCAGAATGCCCACAAGCGGAAATACAAGCTTGGAGGAGGCCTCCTCCCCCCGCGAACGGGCGACCGCCTTCCGTTTCTCCCAAAGCGTGTAAGACAGCTCGCGCAGCGCAAGCGTGAAGTGCTCGCCGCCTCTGCGGTAATTGAGCAGCAATACGGTCGTAAAGATCGACACCTCCTGCACGGCGCAGCTGCGATTGAATCTCTCGAGCGCCGTGCTGAACGAATCCCCGGTCTCCAGCGAACGGACCGCCGTACGCCACTCCTTGTAAAGCGGGTGCCGGTCGGCGTCCTTGCCCTCCAGGCAGCGCGCCATCGCCTGCAGCGTCGTCTCTCCGGCGCTGACGAGAAGCAGCAGCTTGCTGATCGCTTCCGGCAGCTCCAGCAGAATGTCCTGCTTGCGCCTCTCCACCTGCCGGTTCGCTTCCAGGAACGGTCTTAACGCGAGGACCATAGCAACGACAAATCCCATCGCAAGCAGCAACGGCTCGTCCGCCGCGGCGGCCAGCACCGAGCAAAGAATCATCGCCGCATAGCCGTAAGCGGCTGCTTCGGCTACGGCCAACTTGGTCTGATCGAACGACCAGCCGTTCCCTTTCAGCACGGTCAGCTTCGTATGGTAGCTGCCGATATGAAGCTGCAGCCGGTCGTACAACCGGTATTTGTCGAGCGCTTCGGCGAACGGCTTGATCAGGAGCAGCTCGCGAAGCGCATCACTTGCCCATCGACCACCTTGCTTTTGATTGCGCGAGCGGGTCCCGAGCAGTAGCTTCAGCGCCTGCTGCAAGCCTCGGGCTCCGATCAGGGCGCCCCAAACGATAATGAACAGCAGCGTTACAGCAATCAGCATGTCACTAACGCCTTTCACATTCGGATATCCATGATTTTAAAGATGATTCGAAAGCATACGAGCAGCACGCCAAGCACGACCGTAAGCAGAACGTACCCTGCTCCGCCGTACAGCGGAGCCATATAATCGGGAGCCGCCATATGGAGAAAGCCGAGAAATACGAAAGGAACGGCCATCATGATCCGGGCCTCGAATCGTTTCTGGGCAACCATTACGGCGATTTCCTGCTGAATGTCCAGCTTTTCTCCTATCGTCTGGGACGAACGCTTCATCACCTCGATCAGATCGCCGCCGGAGCGCTTGCAGGCTGCGAACACATCCGCAAACTGCGTCAGATCGTCGATACGGGCGCGGCTTGCCAGGCTTCGGAGCGCGTATTCGAGCGGCTCCGAATTCACCAGCCGGTTGCGTATAATTTGGAACTCCAATATCAGCTCCGTCCGCGGATCCGGATACAGCAGCTTCAAATCCTCAAGCGCGGACATAAACGCATTTTCGACCGACCGCCCCGCCGCAAGCGAAGAAGTGATCGAATAAAGCGCCTCCTTGAACTGCAGCTTCAGCCGCTCCTGGCGATTCCGCAGCAGCCTCTTCCTGTACAGCTTCGGCGCAGCCAATCCGGCACAGCCAAGCGCAAGCGACACGAACAAGTTATGGTAAAACAAATACGCGGCGCAAAAGGCTGCGGCGTATCCGACGACAGCGGCTTCCCAGAATTGCCTTCGGCTAAGCCGATACTCGCCGTAGTCGACCAAGGAGTTTGCGGAGGATCCGTTACCATCCGGCGCCGATTCCGGGCCGTATTTCGCAAGCCGCTGCATCCACCGCTTCGCCGCGGATGCAGCGGCCGCTTTGGATTTGCCGGCCTTCGCCCGAGCTCCCGCTTGTCCCGCTGCTGCTTTGGCCCTTACCGCCGTCCCGCGATAACCGCCGGGACCCGACTTTACCGGCCCGCCATGCGGCCGCTCCTTGCCGTCCCGCCAAAGGTTCGAGTCCTTCGGGTTCATCGTTCGTCAATCCCTTCCTGCAGGCTAAGGCCCGCCATGTGCAGCTTATCTGTATGCAGCAGCCTGTTGCCCGTAGCCTTCAGCGCTCCGATAACGCATCCGTCCCGCTCCCCGGTTTCCTCGAACCGGAACAGCGGATTAAGTACGATCTCGCCGTTCACGACATCCGCAACTTCGCAAATTTCGGCCACCCGCCTCGTTCCGTCCCGGAACCGGCTTAAGTGAACGATCAGATCGATCGCGGAAGCGATCTGCTGGCGAATGACCTGTACGGGCAATTCGGCTCCGCTCAGCGCCATCGTTTCCAGACGGGCGAGCATATCTTTTGCGCCGTTGCTATGCCCTGTCGACATCGAACCCGCATGCCCGGTGTTCATCGCCTGAACAATAGATATAAAAAGGTAATCAATGAGTAAACAAAAAAAACTGACTTAATAGTCAGTTTGATAATGAATCACTGTCTCCTAACAAATCATGATAACTAAGTGTGTTGCCAAGTGTTTCTTCGATATCCGTGGGTTTAATTCCATGCATTCCGAGCACCTTATCAATTGAGTCGAATAGTATTCGGTTAGTTGTAGTGCCCATAAACTTCCACTCAATATAGCGATTGTTTTCCTTGACTGTTATCTTATCGATGATTTGCCGTAACACTTGATTACTGAGGTTTTCAACGTCAATTTCATCTAATTGCTTTATAAAATCAGCAAACTCATCCTTTAGACTTTGAATCTCAGTGTCAATATATTTAAGCCGATTGACTTCACGTTCTGATTCTTCTCGCTGAGCCTTTATTTGATTATTTCGATGACCATATTCGTCTTTATCAATTACACCATCAGCATATAAATCAAAATTAAGGTCACTTCTCCTCTGTAGTTCAGACAACTGCTCCTCTAATTGCTTTAATCTATACTCAACATTAAGATCGGAGTACTTATTATCAAGCAATCTATCGAAGTTTCGTGATAACATGTCTCTATCTGTTCTAAATTTTAAAACTTCATTCTTTATGTGTTCCAATAGTTCCTCATGCTTCTGAAGGTTTCTGTAATTGCAGACTCCTAGCTTCTCATTATTCACACAAAAATAATACAGATGTGTTTTTCCACTAGTACTCTTTTGCCGCTTGAACCGCAACGTACCTTCACAATAGCCACATCTAAGCAAATTACTAAAAATGTGACGGCTAGAATATCGTTGTCCCGTTTTCTCTATACCGATCCTAACTTTCTTACCGTCCTTATTTACTTCGTATTTAAAATCCCCAAACATCTCAAATCGTTCTTGTTTAATTTTTTGAACCTTGTCAAAAGTAGCATCATCAATTATACGCAAGCGTTCATCTTGATATCTAATCTGCTGTTCTTCTGGTACGGACTCAATAATATTTTGCTGAGGATCTTTTTTATATGTCCGATGCTGCCAAACCTCACCTTTGTATATAACATTGCTGAGTATTTTACTGATAATACTTTGATCCCACTTCTTTGAGTTTCTTTTCCTTGGAACAGCTTCAGTATTTAGATATTTAGCTATCTTACTTGTTCCCCAACCCTCATTCAAATAAAGATCAAATATTTTCCGAACCCATATTGCTTCCTCTTGATTAATGACCAAGACACCTTTAACGTATGTCAAAACACCTTGAACCTCTAAATTACCAGTATAAATATCATATCCATACGGTTCACGGCCACTCCACACACCATTTTTAGCGCTGGTTGCTTTACCTTTTTGTACACTGGATGATTTAAGACGCGATTCTTCTTGTGCTAATCCAGTAAATATTAATATTTTGAAATCATCATTACGATCAAGTGTGTTGGCATTAATATCTTCAAAAAAAACACCTACGTTATATTTTCGCAAATCATTAATTGTCTGGATAATATCCTCTACATTTCGACCAAAGCGACTTATAGAGCGTGTATAAATCATATCAAATCTCTTCTGCTTGGCATCTTCAATCATTCGCATAAATGCCTTTCTATACTTCTTTGACCTATATCCTGATATACCTTCATCAATATAATAGCCACTTTTAGGCACAAGCTCTCCTTCACGGCTATAATAAGCTCCACAGTTTAGGTTCATCTCAAGATTATTTCTAATGAAATACTCTCTCCAATACTCTTCTTGATTATCTAGAGCAGCAATTTGAGAATTACTATCCGTACTTACTCGACCGTAAAATGTATATATCAGAGTTTATCACCCTCTCTAAAATTATAGCCATATATATAATAAGGTAATTAGAAAAAAAATACAATTCGGGTTATAAAGCCAATAGATGACAATGTAATTTCTAAATGGTAGGATAATGCTAAATGATGAAGACTCATGCCTTATATAAAGGAGGAATATCGATGGGAATGGCTTATCCCAAAGGCTGGAGAGTAACCACGCCTGATGGTAAAGGGGTAATATGGGATTATAGTGGAGTATGGTATGTAGTAAAGTTAGATTCTAACGGTGAAATCAAATATTATACTGAAACCCAGTTAAAGTGACGGACTTAATATTAAATAAAGCCTGTGCATGATTCGCACAGACGAGTCTGTCAAGAATTTTGTGTAAACTCGGTTATGCCAAAGTTTGGTGCCGGACTTGACATGG